>CAYGIY010000027.1:0-12296 GCA_964350055.1 uncultured Erysipelothrix sp. | reverse complement strand
ACTTACGATTGGTTCGATCAATCCTATGATTCTCTTTGTATTCATATTGCTTGAGAGCTTTACGCTTCTTATAACGAACAGCATACGGCAGATCCATTCGTTTAGTGCTTAGCTGGTGGGTATTAATTAAACGATAGACATTTGATACAGAGATTTTAAGTTCAGGATTACTCTTGACGATGTGATAAATGGATTGTCCATCATCGACACCTTCTTTAATGGTTTCATCAAGAAGATTGTATTCTTCAGGTGTCATGTTTAGTCCAGAACGTGTGCTTAGTAAACGAAAGCCGGCAGCACTTTGTGCTTTCTTAGGGTCATAATGAAATCGTGTAAAGGGACATGCATGATACTTTTTAGCACACCCATTGCATACATAAGGAAATCTGAGAGTGTGTTTACACACTTGGTCTACCATGATTCCTTTTTTATCGAGGAAACGATTCCGTCTTATTTCTTTTGAGATGGATGAAGCATCTACTTGAAGTAAATCAGCCATTTCAACGAGCTTGTATTTCTTAGAAAGCATATGTGCAATCAGTTTTCTCTGATCAAAGGTTAAATGTTTCCAGTGTTTCATAAAAAGTTCCTCCTAACTCTGCAGGAAACACTTTCATAATATCACTTAAGCTTCTTAGACTTATTACTGTTTATTTAAAATACCGGAATTTACTTTTAGAATTCAGTTGAAATGTAACAAAGTAAAAAAATCCATTGGCAATTAACCATTGCTATGTTATAATCCTACATAGTGTAGGTCCTTTAAATGTGATCCTGTGAGATCAACAAGGCGAATTACAAAGTAACCCTGAACATTTTAAAAGGACTTTTGCGTAAGTCCTTTTTATTTGGCCTATACAAAAACTATAGGAGGAAAGTTCATGGAACACCAAGAGTTATTATTAGATGTGCATGATAAGCCCAAACCGTTACAATGGGCAGCGTTAAGTATTCAGCATGTATTTGCAATGTTTGGAGCAACTGTATTAGTCCCAATCATTGTAGGATTTCCAGTGTCGATTGCATTATTTGCATCTGGTGTTGGTACACTGATTTACATTATTGCAACTAAAGCAAAAGTACCTGTGTATTTAGGCTCATCATTTGCCTATATTGCAGCAATGGTTTTTGCTAGAGAAGCACTAGGAGGAGAAATTGGAGCTTCTCAAACTGGTTTAATTGTTGTTGGTCTTATTTATATTCTTGTAGCGATTACGATTAAGTTTGTTGGAACAAAATGGTTGGATGTATTGTTACCTCCAATTGTTATTGGTCCTATGATTGCAATTATCGGTTTAGGCTTAGCAAGTGTTGCTGTTGGTCAGGCAGGATTAAGTTTAGATAGTGATTGGCGTGTTATTGCTGTAGCAATCATTACATTTTTAATCACAGCACTCGTTGCTGTATTTGCAAAAGGCTTCTTTAAAATAATTCCATTTATTACTGGAATTGTTGGTGGTTATATTGTTGCTTTCTTATTTGGGATTGTGGATTTTTCACCGATTGCAGATTCACAATTTTTAAGACTACCTGAATTGGCGTTACCATTTGCACTTGGTAATTTTGATACATATACATTGTATTTTGGTCCTGAAATGTGGGCGATTGTACCGATAGTTATCGTGACAATATCAGAACACATAGGCGATCATACAGTACTTGGGAAGATCTGTAATCGTAACTTCTTAAAAGATCCAGGTCTTGATAAAACTTTGATTGGTGATGGAATAGCAACTGCATTTAGTGCCTTGGTTGGGGGACCTGCTAATACAACATATGGCGAAAATACTGGTGTTGTTGGTATGACAAAAGTCGCTTCTGTGTACGTTATTGGTGGTGCTGCAGCATTTGCAATATTACTTAGCTTTTTAGGACAAGTTTCTGCTGCTATCTCAACAATTCCTGCACCAGTACTTGGAGGAATGAGTATCTTGTTATATGGTGTAATTGCATCCAATGGTTTACGTGTGTTGATTGATGCTAAAGTTGACTTTAGCTTACAACGTAACTTAATCATTGCATCAGCTATGTTAGTTTTAGGATTAGGTGGCGCAGTATTTCAAATTTCAACCCTTGCCACATTATCTGGAACTGCCTTAGCAGCGATAGTAGGTGTTATTCTTAATCTAATGTTGCCAAATAATAAACAAAAAACCAATGGTTAAGGCCATTGGTTTATAACTGCTCAAGTATCTCTTTATGTTTTGCTTCACTTAAATCATAGAAATGCATTGGAATCAAACTCAATATACTTGCGATAGCTGGTAATATGGACAATAAAAGGAAAATACCAGTTAGAGCTTGCTCACTTTGAGCAACATTCTCAACAAAGCCAAACAACTGTAATACGATTCCAATCACAAATGCAGAAATGGCAGTTTGAAGTTTGGTTGTAAATGTATGCAATGAGAAACTAACGCCTTCAAGGCGTTTTTTAGTTTTAAACTCCAAATAATCGATTGAATCAGTGACCATTGAGTACATAATGACATCATTGATACCCATGCCAAATCCAGCAATGAACAAAAAGCCAAATAGTAATATCATGTTGCTATAACCAAAGATATACATGGCTAAATGTGCAAAAGCACCGATGATTAAACTTATTTGATATAGAAACTTCTTATTCAATGATTTAGAAAGCAAAGGTGTAATTGTTATGGCTGATATCATCGACAGGATGAGAATTCCTCCAAGCACAGAAAAATACAGTTCATTTCCTAAATTGTATTTAGCAAAGTAAGTTCCAGCAGCAGCTAAACCCATTCTTAAAGCACCGAGCATTCGCGAGGATTGCAGTAACAAAAGTGGCTTGTTATGTTTGATAAGTGATAGATTTTTTGCGATGGATGAATCTTGACTGGATGGAATTACTCGTTCTTTGGTATTAAAAAATGCCAAAAAGAAAAGTAAACTACCAAGTACGCTCATAAGAATAGCTGAAATGGTGTATCCTAACTGATTTCCATTAAACTGTGAAATGATGATTGGTGGGATGACGATTGAAATCGCTAAGCCAATATTACAAAATATTCTTGCTAAAGAAATAATGGAAAGCCTTTGTTTAGGATCGGTTGTCATGGCAGCAGATAATCCCCAATAGGGGACATCACTGATAGTATATATCATTCCCCAACTGATATAAGTGACATAGGCATAAAGCAATCTCATTGAATATGACATGTCGACATTAATGAATGTTAAAACTGTAAAAGTAGCTAAAGGAATCGGAACTGCAAGCAAATAAGGTCTTAATTTACCAAATCTTGTCTTTGTTTTATCGACAAGCGAACCCATTAAAGGGTCATTAACTGCATCCCAAACACGTGCGACTAGCATCAAAGTTCCAACCGCTGCTGGTAATAGTCTAAGATAATCTGTATAAAATATAATAATATAAGCACTAGAAAAATTATAAATCATGTTCTGGCCTAATCCTGCAAGAGAGAAAGATAGTTTTTCCTTAAATGAAATAGTTTCATGATCAAGCATAGTGTATCCTCTTTATTATTTTTAGTTTAATGCTTAAAACAATTCATGTAAAGAACATTTAGGATAATGATCACTTAATATCTATAGTGAAGTAGGAGGAGTGGTAATGATAACAACATCGGTAGCATTAGGTTATGTTGCAATTGCTGCAGGAATTGCTGCAGTCATCAAAATTCTTTTTTCTGGAAGTGGTCGCCTTGCCTTGCCAGGCTTTACTGCACAGTGGGGGAAATAAAAAGCAACCAGTCTATGATGGATTTGCCGATCCATCAACGTCCGCGAGAGAAAGCCAAAACACAGGGGATGGCATCACTAAGTGATATTGAGGTGCTTGCACTTATTCTAAGAAGCGGATCTAAAGGGGCCAATGTCTTTGCCATGGCCTCTTCATTGCTTCAATTGGCACATGGTATGAGTGGACTACCACGCTTGACCATGCGTCAATGCATGGAGGTTACAGGAATTAAGGAAGCTAAAGCGTTGGAACTGCTTGCCGTCTTTGAGGTACTAAAACGTGTCCATCGGCATCATGTCATGGAAGTGAGTGTCATCGATCATCCACAAATATTAATCGATTGGTTAACAAGTGAATTACTAGATAAAACTCAAGAGCATTTCATGGTTGTTTATTTGAATGTACAAAACCAGATTATTTCATATCGGACACTATTTATTGGAACTTTAGATCGCTCTATCATTCACCCTAGAGAAATTTTTAAAGAAGCAGTTGTCTATTCAGCAGCAAAGATTATTGTTGTGCATAATCATCCTAGTGGTTCACTTAATCCATCTCCACAAGATATTGATGTCACAAACTCATTGTGTGAAGCGGGCAAAATGATGGGAATACCTTTATTAGATCATTTGATCATAACAAGTCAAGGTTATTGCAGTTTAAGACAAAAGTTGATTGTTGATTGAATATAACGCTCTTTTTCTTTATAATGTACATGAGCTATGAAACAATCAAATATTAAACGCACATTATTGGTAATATCAAGCACACTGATGATTATTGCCATCCTATTTTTTACACTCAATGCAACCCAAATAGCATCGGATATATCAAATGCTGGATTTGGGTTTTTTGCCTCTGTTCGTTACAGTGTATTTGAGTATCCGATTAAAAAAACATCTGTGTTCTTCACAGATTTACGCACATACTTTACACAAAGGGAGCAAGAACGCTTCACCCAACAAGAACTTGAGACATTAGCGCGATATAAAGCAGAGTTAGAAGAAGCTTATCGGCAGATTTTAGAGTTAAAGCGACTCAATGGATTGAGCTTATCAGCCATTGATTATGAAACAAAAGCAGCAACTGTCATTTATCGTCCTGCAGATACCTTTTTAAACCAGGTGGTGATCAATAAAGGATCTAATGATGGAATTATTGAAGATGCAGCGATTATCACACCAAAGGGATTGATTGGAAAAATTGAAACGGTCAATGCCAATCACTCAATTGTACGTTTATTAACAACACAATCTGATAACAACAGAGTATCCGTTAGAATTCAGATTTCTCCAGCAATTACAGCAGAAGCCATATTGCAACGTTATGATGCCAACACAGGCGCTTTTGAAGTGACCCTACTTGATACTAATGCAACCATTAATGTTGGCAATACAGTGATTACTTCAGGTCTTGGAGGCATCTTTCCAGCAGGACTGCTTGTAGGGACTGTAAGTGAAGTGCAACAACTCCCTAATAGTTTAGCAGTGACCGTTTTTGTAACACCAGCTGCTGATTTTCATCGTTTTGACTATGTGCTAGTTGTGTTTCGAGAAAATCTGGAATTAGCACCATGACCGCGGTATTCGTTGCCATTTCATTGCTTTTAGATTTACTGATTTCAAGTGTTTTTGTGAGTGATTTTGCAATGAAAAGTTTTGTTTTTGTTCCCTCAACAACCATGCTTTTTTTACTGTTCATGCTATTAAAACAAGATCATAAGAAAGTTTTTGTATGGGTATTAATTAGTGGGTTGATTGTGGATTTGATGTATCATACCATGCTTTTTACGCATGCGTTTATTTTTTTAATTGTGTTGTATATACTTAAGGAATATCAACGTCATTTTAGTGATACATTTGTAGAAATTGCATTGATGGGTATCATTGCAATCTTCTTAAAAGAGGTTTTATTGTTTGGTTGGTACGCGCTATTATCGATTACAGAAGCTCATTTTCTTTCATGGTACGCTTCTCGTTTGTTTATCACAATGGTTGGAAACCTACCCATGATATATATTGCTTATCGTATGTCTATTCGATATAATCAACTCTTGAAAAGACAAAAACTAAAAAGGCAAAAATCTGAGTCAACTTTGTGGGGGTTTTTACGAGAATGATGAATAGGTTGTCATGCGATTGTGTTATAATGCCTAAGAAAGGGGCTTTGATTGTGAAAAGATTGCTTCAATTGTTAATTTTATTACTAATCGGATCATCACTGACCGCTTGTACAACAACACGTCCAACGGTGTGTGTAACCGCGTATCCAATTCAATATTTAGTGGAACGCATAGGTGGTGATCGCGCTGATATATGTTATCTAAGCGATGGCGATATTTTGCAACGCGCTCAAGTTGTAGATAATTACCTAGAACTAATTGATGATGCTCAATTAATTATCACGATGGGTCAGCTTGAACCTTATTGGGAACTCATACGAAATGATGTACGAGCAACTGATGCCAGATTAATTGATTTAGTATCAACCTCAGCCGTGTATGAATTTAAACGGTTTACACAAGTAGAAATCGCTTCAAATATTGTTTTCATTGAATCGCCATATTATGATAGTATTGCATTTGATCGTGTTGATATGTATGAGATGGATCCAGTGCTTTGGTTAGACCCAATTGCCATGACATCCATGGGACGTATGATTCGTGATTGGTTTATATCATACTATCCAGAAGATCAACGTTACTTTCAAGAAAACTTTTCAGTTTTAGAAAGTGAGCTGGTGCGTTTAGATTCTGAATTCCAATTATTGAAGAACAGAAATCTTGATATACGTTTTGTATCAATGACACCTTCATTTGGTAATTGGCAGAAAGCTTATGGTGTCAATGTTTATCCAATTATACTCTCTCGCTATGGTGTTACACCTAATTCAGATCAATTAGAAATCATCATGAATCGTATTGAAGCAGATGGGGTGAGATACATAGCTTATGAACCTAATCTAACTCCGGAGCTAAGAGAACTATATAATTATATACGTGAAGAGTTAGAACTTACGCAAGTGAACATTAGCAATTTAATGACACTAACAGAAAATGACATTCAAGAAGGAAAAAATTATTTCACGATTATGTATGAGAATTTGTCATTTCTAGAATCAATTGCTGAATAACCTCGAAAGGGGTTATTCTTTTTTACAAGTTGATGTGTGATACAATTATATCGGAGGATTTTTATGAAACAATTATTACTGGTGGATGCAAATTCTATGGTTTTTAGAGCATATTATGCAACCGCATATGGACGAATGATGACCACATCCAATGGGCAACCAACAAATGCACTTTTTGGATTTGCATCTATGGTGTTTAAAGCATTATCAATGATTAAACCAGAGGCAGTGTTATTTGCATTTGATGCAAAAGCAAAAACATTTCGCCATCAACAATATGAAGCATATAAAGGAACACGTATCGAATTACCTCAAGAATTAATTGATCAATTTCTATTAATTCGTGATTATTTGGATGTTTTTGATGTTAAACGTATTGAGGTTGAAGGTTATGAGGCGGATGATATCATTGGAACCATGGTTAAAAACTATCCTGATGCTCAAAAAATAATATTAACCAGTGATCGTGATCTATTACAGTTAATTGATAAAAACACGTCAGTTTTGTTAATGAAAAAAGGGATTACTGAAACTCAACTCATGGATCTTGAAACACTACAACAAGAACAAGGACTCAAACCATATCAAATTATCGAACTTAAATCACTGATGGGTGATAGTTCAGATAATATTCCAGGTGTGATGGGTATTGGTGAAAAAACCGCGAAAAAACTACTTGAACAATATGAAACACTTGATGGTGTGTATCAAAATCTTGACCAATTAAAAGGAAAATTAAAAGAGAATTTAGAAACCCAAAAAGAACAAGCTTATTTGTCGCATAACTTGGCAACAATCTATCAAAGTGTGCCTCTTGATATAACTGATAAAGAGTTGGCATACACACCAGATTGGCAAGAGGCAGCTAAGTTTTTTAGAACATATGAAATCAACA
The DNA here is from genome assembly GCA_964350055.1 of uncultured Erysipelothrix sp. Lineage (GTDB taxonomy): Bacteria > Bacillota_I > Bacilli_A > Erysipelotrichales > Erysipelotrichaceae > UBA6182. The sequence continues at coordinate 4,542 of CAYGIY010000027.1, read as the reverse complement.
GTCTTGTCGATTTTATCGGAGAGTTTGCAACCTCAAATAATCAAGAAAAGCAAGCAGAATGGGTTGAATTTGATCTATCTTTTGATAAGGATTATTGTTTTTTGATGGCTGGAGAGTTCAAGAATAATCAAGGGATAAAATCAGCATCACATTTTATTGTTTCATATGATAACCAAGTGACAAAAGTTCCAACAGATCAATTGAGTGAAACATTCAAATCATGGGCTGCAAGTGATATCAAGAAAATTTGCTTTGATGCAAAAAGTTTATTTCATCTTTTCGATCAATTTGATCTTAAATTAAATGGGGTTGTTGATGATATGTGGGTCATGAGTTTTTTAGATAATACATCACTCACATCGCTAGATAAAGTGAAAGACACTTGGCAAATTCCAATCGATAAAAAAGATATTTTACATAGTGATAGTGCCTTTGCACTTGAGGCATGTAATCGATATGAACCATTGATTCAGACATTAAAAGACAAGTCATTGTATCGTTTGTATCGTGATATTGAGTTTGAGCTTATTGAACCACTTTATGCAATGGAAAAACAAGGTGTTTCAGTAGATGAGTCTATTTTACAGAGAATTAACACTCAAACTGCTCAAAAAATTGAAACATTGGAGCATAAAATATATGGTTTTACCAGTGACGGATTTAATATTAATTCACCAAAACAATTAGCTGAGGTATTATATGATCAATTAGATTTACCAGCACCTAAAAAGCGATCAACAGCGATCGATGTCTTAGAGTCCTTAGAAAATAAACATCCCATTATCAAGGAAATCATTGAATATCGAAAATATCAAAAGTTTTATAGCACTTATACGGTTGGGCTTCAAAAATTCATTCGTGATGATTCAAAAATTCATACAGACTTTAATCAATGTGCGACTCAAACAGGAAGACTTTCTTCCAATCATCCAAACATGCAAAATATCTCAATAAAAAATGAAGAAACAGCGATTATTCGTAATATTTTCGTTGCAGAAGCTGATTCGGTTATCTTAGCAGCTGATTATTCACAAATTGAATTAAGACTGTTAGCCCATTTAGCCAATGAGCAAGCTATGATCGATGCATTTAATCAAAATATTGACATTCATACAAAAACAGCCATGGACATATTTGGTGTCTTATTTGATGAGGTTACCTCTGCTCATCGAAGACAAGCAAAAGCGGTTAATTTTGGTATCATTTATGGTATGTCTGACTATGGGCTAGCCAATCAACTTTCAATAACTAGAAAAGAAGCCAACACCTTTATGGAAGCATACAACAAATCATACCCTAATATTGCCAAATACATGCATGATGTTGTCGAATTCGCAAAAGAGAAGGGCTATGTTAAGACCATCTTTGATCGACGACGTGTGATTGATGAGCTTTTTGATTCTGTGTATAGCGTTCGTGAGTTTGGAAAAAGAGCAGCAATGAATGCTCCAATTCAAGGAAGCGCTGCTGATTTGATTAAATTGGCCATGTTAAGTGTATATCAGCAGTTAAAATCCAACAACAAACAGTCCACACTTATTTTACAAGTACATGATGAATTAGTTCTAAATGTTAAAAAAGCTGAACTGGAATGGGTAAAGAATATGGTAAAGGATGCGATGGAACATGTGATTAAGTTGAAAGTGCCACTAAAAATATCACTAAATTATGGTGATAATTGGTATCAAGCAAAGTAATATGCCAGAACTACCAGAAGTACAAACAGTTGTTTCTACATTAAAACAACAAATACAACATAATCAAATCACCAACGTTTTTGTCATGACTGACCGCATCATACAGCAAGGTGTTGACGAGTTTAAGGGGGCATTACTTAATCAGCGCTTTGAGCAGTTTCTTAGACGTGGTAAATATATCATCCTTAAACTAACCATAGGTTATCTAGTGATTCACTTAAGGATGGAAGGACGGTTCTTTTTAAAAAATGAACATCAGCAAAACAAACATGTTCATGTCGTGTTTGAATTAAATCATAACCGTTACATGCATTATCAAGATACTCGAAAATTCGGTCATATGAAATATCTAGAAACCGATGATCAACTCAATGCTTATTTAGCCCATATAGGTAAAGAAGTTACCGATCCAACCTTTGATGCTAATTATCTTTATAGTAAAACACGCAACCGTTCACGAAGCATTAAATCATTGTTACTTTCACAGGATATCGTGGCAGGAATTGGTAACATATATGCAGATGAAATCTGCTTTGAAGCAAAGATCCATCCCGATCAAACAGTATCATCTATTTCTAAAAATAAATATGGTGATATTGTCAATGCCTGCATCAAGATATTGAATGAGGCAACTAAGTTGGGTGGTAGCTCAATTCGTTCTTATACAGATAGTTTGGGAATAACAGGTCGATTTCAATTACAATTAAAAGTTCATATGCAAAAGGGGCAACCTTGTCGAGTGTGTCAAACACCGATTATTAAAACCGTGGTTGCTAATCGAGGTACATATTTATGTCCAACTTGTCAAAAACTAAAAAAATAGCGATTACTGGGAGTATTGGTAGTGGAAAATCCACAGTCAGTCAGTACGTAAAATCACAAGGGTTTCCAGTCTTTAGTGCGGATGAAGTGGTTCATCAATTATACCGTGATGACAAACAATTAAAATCGGATATTCAAAGAGCATTTGGTCAACACATGATTAAAGGTGATTGTGTTGATACCAAGCAGCTAAGAGCGTACTTAATTAAGCACCCCTTAAGTAAAGAACAACTCGAAGCCATGGTGCATCCAAAAGTTCTACTTGCCTTCTATGATTTTGAAGCGCAAGCAAAGTCACATGTTATTTTTGCTGAGATACCTTTGTTATATGAAGTTAATTGGCAATCTTATTTTGATGACATTTGGTTTGTTTACGCAAAACCATCAGTGATTATGACAAGATTACAAGAAAATCGCAACTTGGATGTGCAAACGATTGAAAATATGATGAAATGGCAAATGGATCCACTAAAAAAAAGTGCAATGTCTTCCACCATCCTTTATAATAATAATCAAGTAGAAGCGCTTTATAAACAAGTTGATCAAGCGTTACTCGCTTTTAGATAGGAAAAAAGATGCATATCATTGATGGTTTTAAAACTCAAGCGCGTGTTGACTTGTCAACATCAGATCTCGATAGTCTCATGATGGTGTATGCACCATCAATGGGTTGTTTTTCAGTGTCCGTTTATCACATGCTCGTGAGTCATTCTCATTTACAGAAGAGTTTTCAGCCGTTAAAGAAGCTGTGTGATTTTTTAAATTGTTCAATTGAAGAATTACAGCAGGCGATCATCACATGTGAACAGTTTAATCTGATACAATCCTACAAACACCATCACGATACACATGATTACTATCTCTTTTTGTTGAATCGACCACTTGAGATGCTTGAATTTATTAACCATGAGGTGTATGGTCGCTATTTATTTAAAGTGCTTAATAGTAGTACAGTTGAATACATTCGATCACTTGTATTAAACGATGTCATATCAAATGAAGGATATCAAGAGATTACCCATACGTTTAATCATGCAAAACTTGCGCAGTGGGATAAGGAATTGGAAGAGGAATTTAGGCAAAAAAACGCAAAACAAGTTGCTGATTTACCAAAACAAATCCATTTTGATATCCAGCTTTTTTTAAAAACAACCTCTGATCTTCTTTTCCCAATCAAAGCAAGAACAAAAACCAATATAGATCAAATTGCTTATCTTGGGAGTCTATATGGCATTGATGAGGATGTCATGAAGGGTTTTGTTGGTAAATGCACAAATCCTGATGATCAAAAAGTAGATTTTGATAAACTCAAGCGATTGGTATTAAGTTATTCCGATCATGCAAAAACTTCCTCTAAAAGTGATTATCAATCAGATAGCCTCACATTTATTTCTTCTAAGCAAAATGGTAAAGCGGTAGGTGTAAAAGATAAAAAAGTCGTAGCTTATTTATATGAGAACTACGAATTTGAGCAAGATGCACAGAATATGCTCATTGAGTATGTGTTGTGGCGGTTTAAAGGAGCATTTAGTCAAGCGAATGTGCAGCAAATCGCTGATTCATGGAAACGTGAGAAGATAAAAACCTTAGAAGATGCTAAAGCACATCTCAATCAATTCAAACCAACCACGCAACTAGAAGAAATTGTTCCTGATTACATGACTCAGCCACATAAAAAAGAGAAATCAACAGAGGATGATCAAAAACGACAAGCACTTTTAGAAAAGCTTAGAAAGGGCAACCAGTGATGCAATCGATTCATATTGAACCAAAACTGCCAAAAGAAGTATTAGAGAAACAGCAAAAGCAATTTGAAGAACTGTTAAAAAACAAAGCGATTGTGCAGTTTATGTTGAATTATCAGATAGATGAAGCATTTATAAGGCAACACTTGGGTCGTTTTGGCAAATGGGTAGAAGAACTCGAACTTTGTCGTGGATGCCCAGGTTTGTTTGCGTGTCGTCAAAAAAGAACAGGGTATATTTTGGATTTAACTGTTGAAGATGGTGTGTTAAACAATCAA
>CAYGIY010000026.1:0-12469 GCA_964350055.1 uncultured Erysipelothrix sp. | reverse complement strand
ATACAATTTAGCGAAGCCTATCGAAAGATTCGTGTCATTATTTTAACTGATAATAATGAAATTGAAAAAGAAATCAAAGGATTAAAATCAGGTGCAATCGATTATATCAGAAAACCAATTCGTAAAGAATCATTAAAAGCCAGGATCGATATTCATGTTCGATTGTTACAAATACAGAAACTAATTGAACAGAAATTCATTGAACAAAGTTTCACTTTTGATGCGATATTTTATGAAGCGCCAATTGGAATTGCGATTTCTTTTAATGATGAACTATTAGCAAATGATTATAATAACACACTAAGAATCAACCCTATGTTTGAATCAATCACGGGATATTCTAAAGAAGAGCTACAAGCGTTGGGTTGGGATCGTATCACTTCTCCAGATGAAATTGGAGAGGATCTAATTAATTACACAAAACTACAAAATGATGAGATTGAAGAGTATGCAATGGATAAGAGGTTTATTAAACAGGATGGCACTGCCGTTTGGGTGCATATGGTTGTTGCAAAACTGAAATTATTGCATGATAATCGCTTTAATCATATTTGTCTAATTCAAGATATTTCGCGAAGAAAAAATGCTGAATCCAAACTACGTGATAGTGAAAAGACCATGGCATTGCTATTATCACATTTACCTGGTATGGCCTATCGTTGTGAATTTGATCAAAGGTGGTGTATGAAATATGTTTCTGATGGTAGCTTAAAGTTAACAGGTTATCCGCATCAAGCATTTGTAGACAATGAGAAATTTGCTTATTTGGATATTGTCGCTTTAGAATATCAAAAGAATGTATTTCATCAGTGGGATCAAGCGATCAAACAAAACCTGCCATTTTATCTTGAGTATGAGATCGTTGTTGCAAACAACACGCGTAAATGGGTGCTTGAAATGGGACAAGGTATCACAAATAGTGAAGGAAAAGTTGATGTGATTGAGAGTCTTGTTTTAGATATTACACAACGAAAAAAAATGGAAGATGAACTTCGATACAATAGTAATCATGATTCTTTAACAGGATTGTATAACTTGAACTATCTGGTGAGTCAATTAAAAATAGATCGCAAACTACTTGAAAAACGTGCATTAATTGGGATTAATCTTAGTGATTTACACTCACTAACAACGACCTTTGGTTTTGAATACACCATTGAGGTAAAGAAAAAAATTGCACTGGCCTTATTGAAAATTCATCAAGACAATAAGTTGCTTTTTAATACGTATGAAAACCAGTTTGTTTCATATTACAAAGGGTACAACAATCAACAAGAATTACTTGATTTTTGTGATGAAATCGTTGAAATACTTAATCACGAGTTATTGATTGAGCAAATTAGTGGCGGCTTAGGTGTCATTGAAATTGACGAGTATGATGACTTAGGGATTGATCATTTATTGCGAAATATCTTAGTTGCATCTGAACATGCCAATAATATTTCTGAATATAGTTTTGGTTTGTGTTTTTATGATGAGTCCATGAGAGGTAAAATGATTCGTGATGAAGATATAAAAAGAATAATCAATCAAATCACAGTAGATAAAAAAGGATGTAGATTAGTGTTGCAGTTTCAACCCATTTATGATTTGTCATCCAATCGCGTGATTGGATTTGAAGCGTTGTCTCGTTTGTATAGTGATGAATTTGGATTGATCACACCAATTGAGTTTATTCCTGTTGCTGAAAAATCCAAACAAATCATAACACTTGGAGAAAAAATAATATCACAAGCATTGGATTTCTTGAAGGAACTGGAAAATCAAGGATTTCATGATGCCATTGTTTCAATAAACATCAGCGCAATTCAATTGATGCGACATGATTTTGTAGAAATGTTGTCAGACTTTATAAGTAAGAAAGATGTCCAAGCAAGGAGTGTTCTACTTGAAATGACAGAATCAGTGCTTGCTAATAACTTCGATAAAATCAATCGTGTTTTTAAAGAGTTGCAAGACTTAGGAGTGAAAATTGCATTGGATGATTTTGGAACTGGATATTCATCATTAGCAAGAGAAAGTGAACTAAACATCGACATACTAAAAATTGACAAGCATTTTATTAATAACCTTTCACACATGAATCACAATCAAGCATTAACAGGTAGTATCGTATCAATGGCTCATCTATCAAGTCGTGCTGTCATTGCTGAAGGAGTTGAATATGAAAATCAAATGGAATATCTTCGAAATCACGATTGTGACATGATTCAAGGATACTTAATAAGCAGACCATTAGATCAAGCAGATGCGATTGCTTTTCTTATTAAAACAAACAAGCTGTAACCTTATTTTTAGTGTTAATTCGCTTGTATTATACAAACATAATATTTCAATGAAGTTGGATAATCATCTTAGAAAGTGATTAAGGTATTTAATTTGCTGCTATTTAGCGAAATATCACCGTTTTTTCGTTGTATAAAAAAAGTTAGTTTATGTAAATTAGCACACAAATGAATCACTTTTATGTACCAAAAAAACAATATGAGAAACTGATTGCATTATTTTTGTTTTCTTTTGACTCAAATTTTGCCACAATAGGAGCGACATGTGGGTCATGCACACGTCTTAATTCATTTTATAATGTAGAAGGAGAGAGGGTATATGCTAACCAAAAGACAACATCAAGTTGTGTCGTATCTCAAGCAACAAAAGCATGCGGTTTCGATTGCCGATTTAGCAAATCATTGCGATGTCAGCAATAAGACGATTCAAAACGAACTGCAGGTAATTGAAAAAATTGCTCAAAGTGCAGACTGTCAACTTGTAAAAAAACCAGGGATTGGTGTTTATCTACTTGATAAAGATCATCACAAATGGCAACAATTATTATCTTTTGTGGTGTATGTGGATAAACCGATCAGACACCAACAACTTTTGTTGTGTTTGTTAACCAACGCCAAATGTGTGATTGCAAAGCTAGCTGAGCAACATAGTGTCAGTCGCCAAACCATCACACGTGATTTAAGTGAACTAACACAAACCTTTCTACCACACATTGTCAACCTTAAGCGAACCACTCATGGCTGTTACTTAAACATGGATGAGGTGACACTTCGTGAACTGATCAAAAATAAGTGGTTAACCAATGAATTTCTAGTATTGAGTCAATCTTATTTAGAGAAAAACTTTCCACTAGAAGCAACAAGTGTCAATGATTGGCTCTTATCATTACAAGCAGAGTTAAATGCTGAATTTGAAGCCACATCATTTGCTTATTTGCATCAATTAGCCACGTTGTATTTGATTCGTTCAACACTCAAGCCCATCAACAACTTTGATGTGTCTCATCAAGTGAATCAACTCTTTGAATTTTCAAAACTATCTCTTGATTCTCTAAGTGTGACGCTACTCTATGATGCGATTCAAGGATCACGCTTGGCAAAAGGAACATTTGTTTCTGCCCACATCAATGATGATTTGGCCATGGAACTTCTAGAAGCGCTTTATGATGCGTTGCAGCTAAAATACGATAAGCAAGAAGCCGCATCAATTGGATTGCTCATGCACCTTCGGGCAACAATCACCCGTATTCAAACCGGTCAAATGATTGAAAACCCGCTAAGAGAAGATGTGCGTGTCAGCTTTAGTTTATTGTATGAAGTGGTTTCTGCGGTGATGGTCGCTTTTGAAAAGAAGCAAAAACTGACATTTTCTGATCATGAAATTGCTTATATTGTCATGCATCTTGGAGTACTACTACAATCACAAGTTTATGTGGATGCTCCTATAAAAATTGCGATTGTATGCCAACATGGCACCGCAACTTCAAAACTGTTGCTATCACGCATTGAAGCGTTGCTTCCCAATCATCAAATACGGGGACCATATTCAGTCAAAGAGTATCAAACTATGGCAACCTTAGATGTTTTTGATTATGTGATCACGACCATTCCATTGGGTTTAGACAATGAATTGGTGGTCAATCCAATCTTAAACAACAAAGATACAGAACTCATTGAAAAAACGATTTGGAATTGCACTTATCGTAAGCAATGTGACATGCTACTGAGCAACTATAGTGTCAATCAACAAGATGACATTTCCATGGATCAAATGATTAAAGCGCAGCATCTTCAGTTTTCAAAGGAAAACTTATCTTGGAAGCAAGCCATTGCGTTAGCAGCAGAGCCCTTAAAAAAAGAATCAATTATTGAAGCAAGCTACATTGAAAAAATGATTTGGGCAGTAGAAACTTTAGGACCTTATATGGTCATCTTACCGCAAGTTGCCTTTGTCCATGCTGCTTATGATGATGGTGTTAATCACAATGGCATCAGTTGTTTAAGACTTGATCATCCGATTCGCTTTGGAGAGCAAAAGGCAGTTGATGTAAAAGTAATCTTTGTGATTGCTTCAAAAGCAAAAGAAGACATGGGGTTACTGAAATTGGTTCGGATTTTAGAAGGAAAAGACAACTTACAAACATTATTAAATACCCACAACAAACAACACATACTAGCAATGAAAGGATGACAACATGTTAAAAACAAAGAATATTGAAATTGTCGATCACCCAATGAATGCCGAAGAAGCACTACAAGCCATTGGTAAGGTGCTACAAAATGCTGGTAGTGTCACTAGTCAATACATTCAAAATATGATTGATAGTTATCATACCATGGGTCCATATTTTGTCATTGCTCCAGGCATTGCTTTGGCTCATGCCAAACCAGATGAAAGTGTCAAAGCCAATGATGTGGCACTCATTGTTTGTAAAGAACCGATTGTGTTTCAATCACACAATGATCCAGTCCACTTATTATTTGGACTATGTGCAACCAGCAGCCACAACCACATGGAAGTATTGGTGGATATGGCCAATTTATTATCCGATGAAGCGAAAGTAAATCAAATCAAACACGCGACATCCAAAGAAAAGATACTTGAAATTATCACACAAGGGTAATTTTTAGTCATAAAAAGAAAGGAAAACGGTATGAAGGAATTCAAAGCACAAGCAGTTTGCGGGTTTGGTGTTGGATCATCCACCTTATTGAAGATGAAACTAGATCAAGCATTTAGAAACAACAACGTACCCGCCACCGTCTTTGCCGGTGATGTGGCAACTGCAGCCTCGACAGCATGTGATGTTATCTTTACCTCACAAGAACTTGCAGAAGCATTAAAAAGTCGCGCTAAAGTACCTGTCATTGTCATCAACAGTTTCGTGGATAAAAAAGAAATTGAAGAAAAAGCCATGAAGTTTGTTGAAGAATTCAACCAATAGGAGGTGATGTCTATCATATTATCGTTTTATCAAGAATTATCACGACAACTGTCACTTCAATTTGAGCAAGAGGCAGACTCAATGCAACACGCTGCAAAACTGATGAATGATTGCATTGCTGCAGATGGTTTGATTCATGTCTTTGGAAGTGGACACTCGCAAATGTTTGCGATGGAACTGTTTTATCGTTCTGGTGGGCTAGTGCCAATTAATGCACTGCTTTATCCACAAATGGCAGTCGCTCCCATGGCGAAAATGTCATCGGTGTTTGAACGCATGGAAGGCTTTGCAAAGAGTGCTTTAGACTTAGAGAACATCGGACCACATGATGTGATGATTATTGCCTCAGTCTCTGGACGCAATGGCTCGACTGTTGATGTTGCTTTAGCAGCAAAAGCAAAGGGAATGCCAATTATTGCTCTTACTTCAAAAGCTTACAGTGAATCAGTGCCATCACGTCATTCTTGTAACAAGCGATTGTTTGAATTGGCTGATGTGGTGATTGACTTAAAATGTCCACTTGGCGATGCATCGATGTCCATTGAAAATGTAGAAAGCAAGTTTGCATCAACTTCATCCATCTTAGGCATGGCAGTACTTGAAGCACTTGTGAGTCAAACTGTGGCAAATTTAGTCAAATTAGGCGTAAACCCACCACTGTGGGTTAGTGCAAATCTTGAATCCAAACAAGGGGAAGCAATCAATCAAGCACACGTCGATAAGTACAAAAACCGTATTCGTTTCTTATAGACATGGGGAATAAAACAAAGGAATTTACAGGGAAGCCTGTTTATCAAAGGAGGAAATTATGGCCGTATTAGATTTTATTATCAATGAAATATTCGGTAGTGCGCCAATCTTTCTATCACTGATCGCACTTATTGGTTTACTATTGCAACGTAAACCGTTCGGTGAAGTATTGTCTGGCACATTCAAAACCGCAATTGGTGTTGTTATCCTAACACAAGGGGTCAACATCATCATCGGAGCTATTTTACCACTTGCAACTGCATTTGGTGTCTTTAGTGCCGATACTGGCGAACCAATCGTCTCGATGGGTTCTGCTGCCTTTATGAATGAATATGGTGCTCCAATTGGGATCGCCATGGTATCAGCATTTTCAATCAACTTATTGGTTGCGCGCTTTACCAAATGGAAATCTGTGTTCTTAACAGGACATATGTTGTATTGGTTCCCATTTATCTTTGTTGCAGCTGGTGTTGATGCTGGACTTACTGGAACCACACTGGTTGTTGTTGCAACTGTCTTTACAGCTGCGTATATGATCATCACACCGAATTTGATCCGTCCATTTGTCAAACAAGTGACAGGAGATGATTCATTCACACTTGGTCATCCAACAATCGGTCTTTCCTTGATTTCAGGATTTATCGGGAAATGGTTTGGTGATAAATCAAAATCAACAGAAGACATGAAGTTTTCAAAAAATCTTTCTTTCTTAAAAGAAATCTCAATTACGTCATCCATCGTGATTATCTTAGTTTACAGTGTCTTGATGGTGATTATTGCTGCTTCAGGTGAAAGCGTACTAGAAGTATTTGGTATTGCTTCTACTGCCAACATCTTTGGCTTTCTAGTGACACAAGGATTACTATTTGGCGCTGGTTTAACCGTATTACTACTTGGGGTACGTATGATGATTGCGGAAATCGTTCCAGCATTCACAGGTTTCCAAGAAAAATTAATCCCAGATGCAATCCCTGCACTTGACTGCCCATTATTATTCCCATATGCACCAAATGCATTGATTATTGGGTTTGTCGTGTCGATGATTACATCAACGATTGCGATTATATTATTTGCTATGACTGGGTTCTTCCCATTTGTCATCGCACCACTGACGATTACTTGTTTCTTTGAAATCGGTACAGCATCCATCATTGGTAATGCTACAGGTGGTCGCCGTGGTGCCATTTTAGGCTCTGCTGTTGCTGGTGTTGTGATGGTTCTTCTAGTTGGATTCTCAATTCCATTCTTACAAGGAACAGTTGCAGACTGGATCGTTATATTTGGTGGAAATGACTTCTCATTGTGGGCAATCATTGAAGGATTATTTGCTCGCTTGATTGCATAAAACCAATTAACATGGTATCAAAAAGGAGAATTGGATAGAAATTCTCCTTTTTTTTATTATTTTGCAATGATGAATTGAAACAATTGATAAAATAGTTTAATGTAGTTTTATTGATATCAGAAAGACAACAAAGGATATAATCATGAGTGATTTCGTTTTTTCAAATCAAAAACTCAACCATGGCCATTTAACAAACACCATACGATCGATTTATGAGTACAATATACCTAAGGTTTTTGAGTATCATGGTGACTGGGGAAGTCTAGCCGTAAGTAAAGGGCATTACCGAGGTTTCTTACCACTTGAAACGGTTCATCATATTTGCATTGTTTTAGCAGGACCTGTCTTAGAGTTTTGTGAGAATGATTTTCTAATGTTAGAAGACTCAAATGCAGGCACTGATAGGATATATCAAAGAATTATAAGCAATACATTTAATCCATTGGACGACCTTAACGGTCCTTTCGTCATTTTTCTACTCGATAAACAAAAATGCACAATTAATCTAATCATGGATATTGGTATGTATATTCCGGTTTATTTTTACAAAACAAAAAAAATGATGGTACTAGGATCACATGTGGATTTAGTTGCTGCTATTAGCAATCAGACAATGAATCTTGATCAAGTATCACTAGTAGATTTCTTTATCAATGCAGCCATCACACATCCGCACACCGTGTACAAAGATGTTTTTCAAATGAATCCTTCAAGCACCTACATTATTGACTTAAAAGCCAATGCCATCTCATCTGAGTATTATTGGACACCACAAGATGATGTGATAATACATGACATCAATCAAGCAGCTGATATTGCACGCAGTGGACTACAGAAGTATGTCAATCAAGTGACATCAAATTTAGAAGAAGTTGCTTCGTTTATTAGTGGTGGGGAAGATTCGCGATTTGTGTTGGCGTTGTTACCACAAACATGTAAAAAAGATACTTATACATTTCTAGATTCTATTAACAAAGAAGGTGAAATTGCTCAAGCAGCATCTCAAGCCTATGGTGGAAACTTCAATCTAATTACAAGAGATTTCTATCACTATCTTGACATTTTAAAGCCAAGTTCACGATTAATTGGTAATGGATCTGAATACATGCATTGTCACACGTTTCGATTATCTTTAAAAGCATCACTTGATAAATACAGTGCAGTATTTGGTGGATATCAAGGCGACACAATACTTAAAGCTTATTGGTTGAAAGTAAAAAGGTATTTTGGAGAAAGGCAAACAAAATTGTTGAGCAAAAGTGGGATATTTTCAAGTTTGTATCCAATAAGAAGTGATTTAATTAAACCCAATTTGATTGAGCAGATTAGACTACGCAAAAAGATGCGTTTAGATAAAATTGCGTCAATTACCAATAATACTCAAGAATGGTATCATTTATGGCCAAGAACGATGGGACCTGGTATGGTAAACTATTTTTGTAATCGTCGTTTGTTTGCAAGTTATGAACCGTTTATGATTAAAGAGTTGTTTTTTGTAGTTGCAGCAACACCACCAGAATTTCGGTTGAAAAGAAAATTGTATCACTTAATATCAAAACCTTATTTTAAAAAATCAATGTTCTTAAAAAATGTAAATGGCACATTACCTTATTTCCATACACCTGTTGATAATGGACTTGTATTTTTCTATAAAGCAACTCGAAGAATTAGAAAACGATTGTTAAAAGAGAATAAAAACCAATACTCTTGGGCGGATTGGTATATGCTGATTAAATCCAAACGATGGGAGAACGAAGTATTAACGATGGCAAAAAAAGATTGTAAACACCTCGAAGTGTTTAATGATATGCTTCAAAAGGTAGTTCTTTCACCAGCAACAAACATTCAGATTAAACTGAGTATTCTTCAAACGATTCATCTTACAAATAAGGTATAAACGAGTTGGATAAGACACTGCTAATCAATAATTGAGGTTGTTTGAAATGAATTAGGCACGAACTGTGATGTGTTTATGAAAGAAAGTTTGTTTTTTATTTACAAAATAGAGTGTTTTATTGACTTTGAGTCACTTATTCACTATAATAAAACACGTCAATGAAATCAGGTGAAATGATGAAGTGGTCAAAAAACGAGCTACATCAACAAGCAGATGTTGATCTAGTATTTGAACAAGAATTAAGCAGTGAACCCTCTTGGTTTGAATACGTTGATCATATTCTTGATGTTCAAGACATTTTTGTGTCTGGATTTATCCGCTATCACCATCATAGTGATATGATACAATATCGCATGCAAATAACAGGAAACTATGTGTTGCCTTGTGCAATTACCCTTGAAGAAATCGTGGTTCCATTTGAACTGATTGAAGAAGACTCAATGACGATTGTCGATGCCATTGTTGAAAAGAATAGTTTCTATACAGATGAAAAGGGTGCTGATTTATTCCCAATTGCAAAACAAGTCCTTTTGATGGAAGCTCCAAAAAAAGTGATCAAAGAAGGAATTAAAGAGTATCCCAAAGGCAAAGACTGGGAAGTCATTCATGAAAAGGACTTGCAAAAAAAAGGTCCTGATCCACGATTAGCCAAGTTTAAAGATTTCAAGCCAGAGTGAACGGGAGGTGAAACCATGGCTGTCCAACAACGTAGAACATCAAAGACTAGAAAAGCAAAGCGTAGAACGCATTACAAATTACCATCTGTCACGATGGTCAAATGTCCCTCTTGTGGTGAATTCAAGAAACCGCATCATATTTGTGAATGCGGACATTACGAAGGTCGATAAGCGATTGAACAAATCGCTTTTTTTATTGCGTATTAATGATATAATACCGTTGTGAAAATTAAAGTAATAAAGATACTGAGCATCATCTTACTTTTAATGATGAGTGCTTGTTCAAAAGAAAAAGAAGATCCATGGCAAATTCCACCAGGAGCAACCTATACCTTTAATCCTTTTACAGAAGGTGATTTAACCACGGTAGATCCTGTGTATGTATTGGCCATCAATGACATCCAATACAGTCGCTATTTTCATCGTCCCGACAATCCAAGGCTTGTTGAAAATCCAAATGATATCACTGTGATTGTCAATCACTTTCATGCATTATCTAATGATTATGAACCTGATGATTTGGTTTACTTAACAGACTATGATATACCTGTGACAACAAACAATCACAGATTGCGTATAGAGGCAGCAGAAGCCCTAGAGACAATGTTTAAGTTTGCCAAGGAGCAAGGTCATACACTCATTGCAGCAAGCACCTATCGCTCTTATACGACCCAACAGAACCTATACAATAACTATTCGGCTGTTCATGGAGAGTTAAGGGCAAACACATTCAGTGCCAAGCCAGGTCAAAGTGAACATCAGTTAGGATTAGCCGTGGATATCTCATCTAGCCAATTTCAAGGGATGATCACAGCAAGAATAGGAAATAGTCTAGAGGGAAAATGGGTACAAGATAATTCACATTATTTTGGATATATAGTAAGATATACAGCAGGGAAGCAACATATCACAGGATATATTGACGAGCCATGGCATTTGCGTTATGTTGGCATCGAACTTGCAAAGGCGTTATACGACTGCAAGTGTACCCTAGAAGAATATTACTATTCACACACCTACTACAACATATACCAAGAAAGGTTAATTCAACCATGAAGCGTAAACAAAAATCAAACAATAGTCAATCAAACAAACCAAATGCAAGACTAGACTTTAAAAAAGACCGCATGCTACAAATCGCATCTGTTGTTTTTGTCTTGTTAGTGGCATCTTTTATTTTCAATCGTGTCTTGCCATGGTGGTTAGAAACCATTATTTTAGTTACAGCTTTTGCCGGAGTATTACTGATTGGGTTTAATCGATTACCTAAGTCAGTTCAAATCACAGGGATCGTCTTAATGCTCATTGGATCAATGGGATTGTTTTACTCTCAAAGTTTACTCAATCGTGCATTTAGACAAATTACAACTGAAAAAACAATTGTATCGTTTGTTGTATTAAATGAATCACCAATTGAAGATTTAGAAAATGGTGAAAACTACCGATATGGCTATAGCGAAATGCTAGATGTAGAACTAAAAGAATTGGTTATCGAAACAGTCGATGAGAAATTTGGATATGTCATTGAACCAAACACATATATTTTTGATGATCAAGTGTATGCTGCATTATTATCCAACGAAATCGAAGTTATGATTGTTGATAATGCGTTGGTATCATTCTTTGATGAGGAGTATCCAAACTTTTGGGATGAAGTGCGTGTCATTTTTGAAGTTGAAAAAGAATATGAGCGTGATACAACAAGAACGGAAGTTGACTTTTCTAAAGATCCATTTGTCGTGTATGTCAGTGGTTTAGATACATCCGGTCCTTTGAGCAATCGTTCTAGATCTGACGTTAATATTCTGATGTTTGTTAATCCAAGCAAAGGTGAAATTCTACAAGTTTCTTTACCTCGTGACTTGTATTTACCAATTTCATGTCGAAATAATGTGAAAGATAAATTAGGTCATGCTGGTGTTTATGGTATAAACTGTTCTGTTAATACGATTCAAAATTTTATGGATTTAGAAATTGATTTATTTGCACGTGTTAATTTCACTTCATTTATCGAGATAATCAATGTCATTGGTGAGATTGAAGTGTATTCTGAGTATTCATTCTATCCTCAGGAAATGAAATCACTTCTTGTAAGAAAAGGAATGAATACATTCAATGCTGAAGAAGCTTTAGCATTTGCTAGAGAAAGAAAAAGACTTCCTGGTGGAGACATTACTCGTGGACTAAACCAACAAGAGGTAATTAAAGGTGTGATTCGAAAGTTAGTATCACCATCTCAAATATTGCGTATTGAAGGAATCATTAATCAAACAGCAAAATCTGTAGACACCAATGCTACATCAGATGATTTACTCAAAGTTGTCAATCGTCAGATTAGAGAAGGAATTACGTGGAATTTTACATCAAAAGCAATGACTGGTACAGGTGTCATGTTACCAAGTGCAGCTGATGGAGGGCGATTGATCTACTACCTACAACCTAGTCAAGAAGTCTACCATGAAATTCAAGAATTGATTAGAGAAGTTATGTCAGACTAACTTAGAGCCTCGAAAGAGGCTTTTTTAATTTGTACCTTATAATATGAATTGTTGTGATATACTTAATATAAC
>CAYGIY010000025.1:12269-12792 GCA_964350055.1 uncultured Erysipelothrix sp. | reverse complement strand
CCTTCCTTTAGGAAGGTCCTATAGCTTTGCGTCCTACAATTACTTGTAGTTTGCCTTTATCAGTAATAAGTTCTTTACTTGATAGAATATACATATAATTTTTTAAAAGAAAAGGTTGCAGAGACGATATCTCTACAACCTACTTATATCATACAATTGGATTTAATGCAATCCTTTTAATCTAATAATTCATCTTCTTCTTTCTTTGAAAGAAGAATTACCAATAGACCTAGGACAAATAAGATCATACCTATGCGTCCGGTTGTATTAGGTTCACTTGTTTCAGGAAGTTGATCAAAATCACCTAATACATCACCCTCATCGTCATCTTCTTCATCGATAAATCCATCATCTTCGTCATCTTCATCTTGTTCATCTTCTTCATCTTCATTTTCGCCGTCTTCGATAAACTCATCATCATCACCCAACACTTCACCCCAATCTGCATACAAGGTTACATCTTGTGATGGCATTGCTCCAAAGTCTGTAAACAATGTTGTAAGATCTGCATCGCTATACCAAC
>CAYGIY010000025.1:0-12169 GCA_964350055.1 uncultured Erysipelothrix sp. | reverse complement strand
CTAAGAATGTAAACCCTTCTGCCGTTGGTGTTGGTGCTGTTATCTCATCCCCTTCTTCAAAGGTTTCATCAGGATAAAATACACCTTCCATGTTGGTCACAAAGCTCAGTGTAAAGGTTTCTGCTTGAACTTCATCTTCTAACCAACCACCATAGACGGTAACGTTATTATCAGGCATTGCTCCAAAGTCTGTAAACAATGTTGTAAGATCTGCATCGCTATACCAACCTAAGAATGTAAACCCTTCTGCCGTTGGTGTTGGTGCTGTTATCTCATCCCCTTCAATAAATGATTCTGATGGGTAAGTTACTCCATTCATATTGGTCACATAAGTTAATGAATGAATGTGATAGACATCATAGTAGAATTTTAAGAAGTTTAAGTTGTTTCCAACTACAGTAACTTCATCGCCACTATTTGTTACATAATCACCTCCGCTACCTTGTGATTGAGAGTAGCTTAACACTATATTTTTAAGTACCACACCAGTTGCTGTAAGTCGGACAGTAATTTCTGATTGACCATGACCTCTTAAATTCCAATTTGAAAACTCAATTGTGACGGTTCCATCTTTACTTTCTAAGATTGCATAACTGCTAGATGCCAACTCAACATCTTCCCAATCTTCTTGTGGACTGACATTAGCAACTAAATTTCTATCGCCACCAAAATTCACTTGCACTTGAAGTTGTTGCTCTGCTTGAACTTGATTGAAATTAAACAATCCAGGAACAAAAGCAGCTGAGATCATCAGCATAACTGCAAGTGTTGATGATAATAATATTTTGTTAATAGAAGACATATGGTTTCCTCCTCTGTTTGAAACAATGTTTCTTTACTATTACTGTGGTAGACATAAAAAGTCAACCACATATATCTTGCAGTTGACCCATCATAGCTTATTGCCTTAGACGTCTGACTTTGCGCCCTACACTTTAATGTAGTTTGCCAATTAATATTTTTATTCTAATTCACTCATTGCATGAAGTCAACTAATGTGATTATTTTGTATATCCTCACATAACAAACATCCATTTAAGCAAACTATAAACACAATTAGTTAGCTATTGGTTATTTTTATCAAATCAAATATGAAGACTGTTAATCTATAAAAATGCATATGAATACACTGCGGTTTTTCTTGATTCTCACCTATTAGGCTAATTCAAACTATATAGGTTACCGCAATTAATGACTAGCATTTCATAAAACAAGTACATTTTATCTTTTAATTATGATGGCTTCACTACTATTTTTTCTCAACAAGTCTTTTTTCACCAATCAAACTTTGAATATCTGTAATATCTTGCGTTACTTCAAGTGTGCCTAAAAACTCACCTTGAGGATCACGTATGGCAAAATAGCGAATATGGACAAATCGTTCTCTAAACTGAATCCAGAAGTCTTCATTATCCTTAACACCTTGGCGTAAATCATTGACAATATCCATGACAACATCCACACTTTGCGGAGGATGACATAAATGCACTGGTCGATTAATGACTGATGGCGGACGATCAAAAATTCGTTCTTTTCCTTGGGTCACAAATTTTACTTTATCCTGCGCATCCACAAATGTCATATCAAATGGCAAGGTATTAAAAATTGCATTAATCTCTAAAGGGTTTAATCGCCCTAGACTCATCGGAATATCATCAACTTCTAAACCATCCTCACTGACAGGTGGATGATATTTTGTATTTGCACCATTTTCTAAACTCAATGCAATATCTTTATATTCATCTTCTTTGAGTTTTTCTCGCAACATCGGAAACAAAATGCTGTTTTCTTTGGTTAACATTTCATCAATCATGTGAATCGCCTCAAAGAAAGGTTCTGATATCGCTTTTAAACTCGTTTCTTGGTTGACCGCTATCATTGCTTTTTTGATTGCTTCGCGAATTTGATTATCGACTCCCCACATGACTTGAGGGATTGTTTCAATACCACGTTTTTCCAAAAAAGGAAATAATATATTTTCTTTTTTAGCATAATGCTGTTGGGCAAATTTAAAATCATCTTCTAAACCAATGATGTGTGATTGCATGGTTTCAAAAGACAAATCATCTTGATCTTTCAGTTTTTTGGCAACCTCAACCCACTTACCAATCATACGATTATCTTTTTCAAACTCAGATAAAGGATCCACGGTTAACAAATCACTATGCAATTGTTGCAACGTGCCCTTAAATAGAGATGCATGTACATCACATAAGCTTTGAATCTCTTCAACACTTACACCTTCTTGCACCAAATTATATTCCATCTGAGCAATCTCAGAACCTGTAACATAGGCAAACTCTTCTTTGAATTCTGCTTCAACAGTTGCACGATCTTCACCTTTGTGAAGTCGTTGGATCAATTCTTTTAATTTTTGTTGTCGTTTACTTTGATTATCGATTAGTTCACTCATAATTTTCACCTTCCTATAACATTATAGCTCGCTCATTAAATAATAAATGTGACAAATGTCACATTTTTGGCAATATAATTTCTTTGCTTGTCGGCATCTTGATTATTTGTTGGTTCACAAGTTTCCGTAGATTTCTACTAATACTCTCTCTTGTTACACCAAGACGCATGGCAATTTCTTCTTGGTTTAAAGGTAATTGTAAGATAACTTCATGTGATGTATGACGGCCATAGTCTTTGCTTAAATCATAAAGAAGACGAAGCAATCTTGTTTCAATTTTTTCTTGATGAGCACTTGATAATTCATTTTCTAAATATGCAACGCGTGAAGAAAGAGCACTAACAATGGCAATTGCAAGTTCTGGTTCTTGTTTGATGAGTTTATGCATCGTTTCAGATTCAATCATACAAATTGAGCTTGATTCCATCGCTTCTATGGTATATGGTATATTCACTACTTTAAATAAAGCGTGTTGTCCAAAAAAATCACCCACTGAAAAATGATAGAGCACTTTTTGTTTCCCATCAATGCCATTAGTATATGCCTTAAATTTCCCAGAATTGACAATCACAAATTGTGACAATGATTGGCTTTCACACAAGAAGACATCGCCTTTTTTAAATGCTTTGCGTTTTACAAATGAGACAACCATCGCTTGTTGCTGCAATGTCAAATTGCGAAATAAATCAATTTTGCTAATGCAAATCGGTGTTTTGCATTGTGCACATGTTTGAATCATATGACCACCTGCTTTGTTTTTCGTGTCAATATATAAGTCGTAACCAGAGTTGCTGCTGTTAAGACAACCCACTTAGTAATCATATATTCAATAAAGAAAACAATTGAAACTGTAATACTAATCCAAAGGACAAGTAATGCACGAATTTTTGCTTTTAATGGTATGCCATCACTTGAAACATAATCTTTAACATATGGGCCGAGTGTCTTATGTTGTAAAATCCATTGCCTGTACTTCGGGTTGCTACGATCAAAACAATACATCGATAATAAGACAAATGGCGTTGTAGGTAAAACTGGTAATACAATCCCGGCAAATGCAATACCAAGACTGATGGTTCCAGTGAATATTAAAATCGGTTTATACATGTTCATCATCCTTAATCACACTTATTATAACATATGCTAATTTCACATACTAAAAGGATCCATGTTCATAATTGATTAAAAAAACAACCCTCTAACATAATATCGAAAAAGACTTCATACTTTAAGATTAATTAACAAATTATTCTTTAATAAAATTGATTTGTTTAGTGTGTTCAACACTAAATCATGGTATTATTTTATCAATGATTTAACCATCTAAACTGATACATCTTTAAATGGAAACAGAGTTAAATGAAAAAAATTGCAATCAGTGTGACAATACTTA
Organism: uncultured Erysipelothrix sp.; assembly: GCA_964350055.1. Lineage (GTDB taxonomy): Bacteria > Bacillota_I > Bacilli_A > Erysipelotrichales > Erysipelotrichaceae > UBA6182. The sequence goes on along the minus strand of CAYGIY010000025.1, from coordinate 8,363 downwards.
CTGTTTTAACTGTATATTGGTCATACCTGATTAATCAACAACCTATGAAAGACACTCAAGCAGACAAAGGAACGTTGCTTTTTTCATCATTTGATAACCAACAACTTTATCTTTTAGATGGTGAGTGGATGTATTACCCCGATATGTTAGCAAGTGAAATAACTGAGACAACACAACCTTATTACGTTAATTTTCAACATGAATGGCAACCTGAAGCAAACCAACTTCATGCTTATGGCATTGCCACCTATCAACTATTTATCAATGGATTACAACCAAACACTCAATATGGCTTGGTCATGGGTGAAGTCAAAAGCGCTTATGATTTAACAGTAAATGGTATAACGATATTAAAAAACGGGGTTGTTTCAAGAAATATCAAAGAGTATCAGCCAAAGAGTTACACAGACCGAGGGATATTTACCTCCAACGAAGATGGACATGCTCTGATTACGTTACAAGTGGCTAACTTTACAAGAGGTCTAGGCGGCGTTACCGCTGCTCCAATTTTATCTTCACCATATGTTGCATTGCGCTACTTTGAAATATCAGTCATGAGTGAAATGATGATTGCAAGTGTGTTGTTTCTGATGGCTTTTTTCTTTATCCTCATATCTGAGATTAGTAAAAACAAAAATGCAATGTTGCTTGCTACATTTAGTCTTCTTATTGGAGTGTTTGTTGTCATTTCAGGTAATCGAGTTATGCTTATCTATATGCAATCATTACCCATGATGCTTATCATACGTGCTCAATATGCCATAGGTTATAGTTCTATCTTCTTGTTTGGGTTAATAGCAGAAAACTTTGAATTCATTTCGCCATTGAAGCTTAGGAAAAATATTCTTTATAGTGCAATCATCACAAGTATAATATTGTCACTTTTGGCTCCGTTGACCATTTTAGAACGTTCGTTAAATATACTCGCAGTCTTTCTATTCATGTATATTATTTACTATACTATTATCCTTCTTATAGGTTATCAACGTAAAGTGATTGGTTCTAATTATGTCTTTTTTGGTATGATTGCTCTTGGGATTGGGACGTTTTTAAACTTCTATGTTTATCAAACCCACAGTATGTTGTATTATGCGGTATTCTTGTTCACATTGTATATTGCAACTTCTATATTGGTGCGTTTTGATTTGATTCGCAAAGAAAAAGAGTCACTTGAACAAGCTTCTTTGTTTGACCCACTGACTAATGTAGGAAATCGACAAATGCTATACCAATGGGTCGACACACTTAGTGAAAGAATCGAAGATCACTTTGTCTATATTATTTTTATTGATTTAGATAACTTCAAGCAAATCAATGATTGTCATGGTCATAAAATGGGAGATCGTGTGTTACAGATTGTCGCTCAGCGTATAAGAAATACCATACATCAAGAAGATCTTGTGATACGATTTGCTGGTGATGAGTTCATTATTGGATGTTTAGTCAAACGAAACAGTAGTGTCAATATCATTACCAATCGAATTAGAGCAAGTTTTGAAAAACCAATTGTTGTTGATACACAATCATTGTACGTTGGGATTTCACTTGGGACATCTTTATTCCAGCCAGAACAAGACAATATCGAAGATATTATCAATAGTAGTGATACTCGCATGTATGAAGATAAAAAGACAAAACAAGGTACAGTATAATGAATATTGCGTAGTGAGTATCATAGATTTCATATCATGAAATCTAGAAAACATACAAGTAGAAAAAGAAAAAATGAGATTATTCAATCTCAATTTTTCCTTTTTCTCTATGGGCGTTTAGGATTTGGTGTATCTGGTTTATTCTCGATACCACCATCTCTGTCTTGGTTTTGATTTTCTTCTTGATTTTGATCATCAGAATCATCTGTTTGATCAGGTTTGTTTGTTTGATCTTGATCTCTTTTTTGAATCATAATGCCTGCTTGATTCATTTTCTCGCGGGCTTCTTCACTTTTTACATGTTCACTAACAGGAATCATTTCGCCATCAACATCAATCATACCGTTAATAACATACATACCTAAAGGAATCTCTTTTCCTTCTGCTTCCATTTTCTCAGCTATGGTTGCTTTTACATAGATAACCGTCATTTTTGGATCGATTTCTTCACTCGCTTCGATTCTTGCTCGAATACGATAACCAATGGATTCTACATTTTCATTGTCTTCTTCATTTTCATCATCAATTACAACAGATGTAATGGTTACAAAGTCTTCCTCAACATCTTCAGTATCAATATAACCTTTTGCGATAGCCATGATAATCAATTGTTCAATAGCATCTTCAACTTCAAGACCTATTAATTCTTCAGTCTCAAATGTTTTTGCATCATCATTGAGTGCATTGACACGCAACACAATCCCATCTTCATCAACAGCAAGTTCAAATTGCGGATTGATTTCAACATTAATGAAAACTATTGCGCCAACAATCGTTTGATCAGTGCCTGGATTTGTAGGAGCATTCACCATTGAACCAAATGCAATCGCAAATATCAATGATGCTGCTAATGCAAATGAACCAAAGAGTTTCATTGAGACTCTTCGTTTTGGTTGAAGATCTAGTAAATCATAGGTTGATTGTGCATTTAGCGCATGATCTTTAATTGTTTTTTCAAGTTTCTTCATAGAATAACCTCCTTTGGGCTTTTCATTACCTATAAGGAGGTTATCTCTTAAATAGTTTCATTATTTAGTATTTTCTTTAGTTTCTCTAATGAGCGATAGTAAATTGACTTTATCGTATTCTCATTAAGTGACATAATCTCACCAATTTCTTTGAAGGTCATATCAAACCGAAACTTTGCAATCATGATTTTTTCTTGTGTAACACCAAGTGATCGAACAGCTTGCCATAATTGTTGTTGTTCGATATGTTCAAAAACTTCTAATTCGACATTGATGTTTGATGGCCTTTGGTCAATTAGTTCTTGATTCTCATCAGAACCTTCGACAACCCATTGTTGATCTTTGTAATATTTTGATATTTGATTGGATGCCATTTGTTTTAAATAGCCTAATACATTATCGATTTTTCGATTTTTTGAAAAGACATACCGGTAATAATCCATATACACACATTGAACTATATCTTGAGCATCTTCTAATGTTTTTACACGAAAATACACATATTTTCCTAACTCATTAAATGTGGCTTCATAGATACTCTTAAAGAGATCGTGATTATTCTTTCTTCTCATGATTTTTCCTTATGCCACTTATCATCTCTAAATTAAACAACATTTGTTTCAATTCTAAACCACCAGTAAACCCACCAATTTTATTGTTTGAGGCAATCACACGATGACAAGGCACGACTATCATAAGTTTGTTGACACTCATAGCCTGACCAACTGCACGAGCGGCTTTGGGGTATCCAGCTAGTTTTGCAAGCTCTTGATAAGAAATGACAGTTGAAAATGGAATATCAAAAAGGTGGTGATAAACAGCTTGTTGAAATTTCGTTCCTTTTATATCAATCTTGAAATTAAATTTTTTTCTTTTTAAGTCGCGGTACTCTTCTAATTGTATCTTTGCCTTTGCAACTTCACCAAATCCTATACATTCATCAATTGATTTATCCACATAATAAACATCAGTCACAATATGATGAGTACCTTTTATGATGAGTGTTCCATTAAAAAATGGAAGTGTTGCAATTACGTGTTCATTATTATCCATCAGAATGAATCCACATCTTTTTTTGTTGCTTGTTTTGATACATTGCTTGATCCATATCATTAAAAAACGCTTCTTTGGTTTTATGTTTGTCTTTATCATACACAATGATACCAACACTTAAGAGAACGTCAAAGTTCAATTGAGTACGCAACTTAAATTGCTTTAAATGATTTTCTAATCGTGCGATTAGTACATGATAATCTTCTTTACGTAAACTAGCAATTACAGCAAACTCATCACCGCCAATACGAGCAATAAAATCATTAGTACGAAAAGTTTCTTTAAGTATTTGCCCAATTTCTCTAATCACGACATCACCGACTTCATGACCATAGGTATCATTAATGAGTTTAAAGCTATCAATATCCAGCATAAAGCCAATCATGTCACGCTTATGAGAGCGTCTAACTAAATTATCCAAGAAATTATCAAATTGCTTTTTGCTGTGAACACCTGATAAATAGTCAATCTCCATGTTTCTGTTTTGGACATTGATAAACGCAATCAATATCGAAAATACCACACTTGGCCATATAATTAGCAATCCCAGATTCATGATTTGAAGCACACTAGCAAGTGTTGGTGGGATAATAAAAAACAACAATAAAAGATAGTCCATGTGTCGTATTAATCTTCTATTTTTGATTATTAGAATGCAAGTCAATGCAAGAAATAAATATAGTATGCCAGCATGTATAAAATAGAGCGGACCACGAGTGTACCCTAATGTGCTATCAATGATGAAGTACCAACCTGTTGATATGCTTAAAAATGAGACTACAGCATTAATGATGATTAATCCACTCCATAGTTTCACGTGATTCTTTAACACTTCTAAGTCTTTGTATATCAACATAAGTACATAGTTATACCATAAAATTGCAGCAAGTGGTGAAGCCGCAAAACCAATCGCATTCCCTATTAGGATAAACATCAATGTATTATCTAAATAATTCATCGTCAAATATTCAGTGGCAACTTCAAATATAATATTCAGTGCAACAACCATGATGAGCATTCTAAATAAACGAAAACGATACTCAAAAAAAACGTTGTCTTTTCTCATAGAAAAATAGATAACAAGTAAAATCAGTAATGCGTAGATGCTCAAATCAAACTCGAAAATCATAATTACCTCGTCATGCTTAATTGTATCGAATTATTGGGTTTTTGTCATTTGAAGACAACCATGAACTCATGGGTGTTTATTGAATTAGGTTTGGATCAAACTCATCGACTTTAATGAAATTTCGATATCGGAAATAATCGGTGCTAAACAATGCTTCTGAAAGCTGATAAAGGGATCGACTATATTGATTCATTCTCAAAATTTCTTCATCAGGAATCATAGTTACCCCATCATTAGGAACAAAATCCTGAAAGACAGGGTTATAATAACCATCTTCCACTAACCAGCCACCATCTTGAAATAACACATAATGATCGACTTCTTCACTAAATATGTCCACACCAATATACACACGTGGATCATACTCAATATCAAACAAATTCGCTAACGTTGGCACTAAGTCTTTCGTTGAAGCTACCGTGGACACAACCATTGGTTCGATTGTCGAATTATAAATAACCATCGGTGTGTGATGAATATTATACCCAATTAAACGATCAACTCCATCTGAGTATTGATCAATGATATTAAATGGTGTCTTTAACATGTGGTGATCTGAAAACAACACTATCACAGTATCATCTAATTTGCCTGTTTCTTCTAGTTTATCAAGCATATAACCTAATGCACGATCTGTTTCCATCACCTTAGATTTGTATCGAATAACAAACTCTGATGCTTCAGGATACAAAGATCGCACTTCATTATAGTATTTATCACCATAGTTTGATGGAATATCATAGGGGTTGTGCATGTTGACTGTGATTAAAAAAGAGAAGAATTTATCATAGTCAATAAATTTATCCATTGACTTGACCATCAAATCATAATCACTTGGCCAACTTGGCCATTGTATCCATGGTCCGAATTCTAATGCATGGAAATCATAGTATGCTTCACTTCCCATGTTTTGATGCATCTGATTGCGCATATAGTACCAATCAGTATAATTATGATAAGAGCTTGCATAATACCCTTCACTTTTAAAGAGTTCAAAAATTGAATGGGAGAATCGGTTGGTATAATACCCATCATGAGAACATACACCAGGTAAACTTAATAGTGATGTGATGCTCATTAATTCACTATCACCGGTAGAACATGCGGATGTTGGTGAGTAGTAATTCTCAAAATACCATCCATCATTCATCATCATGGTTAGATTTGGTGACACATTTGGATCTATTGCAACAAAGTCCATAGCCTCAATCATAACATAAATAACATTTTTACCTTTAAGTGCACCAGTCATCTCATTTTTAGGTGTAATTTGGCGATTTAGTAAATATTGATCAATATTTTTAATGGATTCATCTGTCTCGCGTTCCATTCTCCAACGCCATTCACTATCATCAATGATACGTTTAAAATCTACTGGAACCTCAATATCAACTGGAGGATCTTCTGGTGTTAAATCTATCTCATCGTTGTCTGATGAGAATGTGTAATACAAATCACGCATCATAAAACGAGTTAGACCAAATTGACGCATCGCACTTTCAAGTTGTGTTGGACGATAATAAAGTTCTTGTAAACTGATTGCTGCGGTGGATTGTGGCCACCAAGTTAATGAAAAAATAGCGATAGCATGAATCATAAGCGCACTCACTAAAAATGTTCCCCATCGTTTCACATCAAACATGACTTCATGTTTTTTTAGTATGAATTTAACCCCTGCAAAATAAAGGAAAACAGGAACTAATACAAGCAAAAACTCAATTCTTAAATACATAATAAAATCCAACGCATATTCTTCAACTGCGCCTAACTTTGTAATGACGGTACGGAATGAGAAAAAACTACCCACATAGTTTTTATAGCCTAATTGGCTTAATGCAAAAATGGAGTTGATTAATAAATATAGTGAGACAATCATATGACTGTATTTCGCTCTAAAAAGATGAGCAATCAAAACAACAATCGTTGTTGTTGTAATCGAAAACAGAAAAATTCTTGTGATTGTCCGATAATCTAACCCAAGTCCACTAGCAAATAAGAAAATGAGTTCCAACACAATATGTAGTACAAAAACAAGAAGCCATTGATGAATAAATGAGATTCTTGTTTCTTTAAAAATCTGTTTTGTGTTCTCTGGATTGTAGAATTCTTTTATGTTTTGTTTGGCAGTACTAATCCATTCATTAGTTTTTTGACTCAATGACTTTATGTCCAACATAATCACCTCAATGATTTTTTACTTTAATAAAGTATGTTTATCATACCCCTAATATATTAAAGAATCAAGTATTAGAGCATTAATTGTTCAATGATTCACATGGTTTTTAATGTGTTTAAACATTTTAGCTTCTTCAAATGGATATCCTAAATAATAGCCTTGTCCATAATCACATCGTAATCTACTAATATACTCCAATTGTTGCTGAGTCTCAATGCCTTCTACAACAATGGATAGCTCTAATTGCTCACCTAAACTAACAATAGATGACAAAATATAATCCTCTTTGATACTTGCTCCAATACGTTTTGTAAATAAGCTATCTATTTTGACAGTATCGATTGGTAATTTCTGCAAATAGGTCAATGATGAATAACCTGAACCAAAGTCATCCAATGCAATTTTGCAACCAATCGCTTTTAGAGCTAACAAATGCTTGATCGCTAAATCAAGATTGTCAATTAATGCAGTTTCAGTTATTTCAATTTGAATTTGATTATGTCGAATTTGGTATTTATTGTAGAGTTCTCTGATTTTTTCAATCATACCTGGATTCATGAGTCCTTTTGAAGACAAATTCACAGACAGTATCGTTTGATAGTCGCCCATATCATTCCATTGTTTTCTAAGAGCCATCACTTTATCAAACACCCATTCTTCAATTTGATTGATTAATCCAATATTCTCTGAGTATCGAATAAACACAGCTGGTGAAACCTGACCAAATGTCGGGCTATTCCAGCGAAGTAGCGACTCAAAAGCAACAACTTTCATATCATTAATAGTATAAATTGGTTGATAAACCAAATATAACTCTTGATCTTCAAGTGATTTTCTTAATTCGTTCATCATTTTTATTTTATCTAATCGTTGATTAAAAAAGTCCTGTTTAAAAAAAGTGTAAGCGTTTTTTTCGTTTTCTTTAACATGACGCATGACGATATCAGCGGCTTTGTATAATTCATGAAAGTCATTGCCATCTTTAGGATAAAGTGACACTCCCATTGAACATGTGATATACAAGTGATTATCCTCAATTTCCCACACACTGTTAATCTTTTCAATAATGGTATCCAATGTTGATATAACAGTCTCCAACTGATCTTGATGATAGGTAATCGTAAAGAAAAATCCAGCACCATCACGCCCAATAAGCTCGTCATCCGACAGTATCTTTGTAAGTGATTTGCTGATTGCAATCAACAAAGAATCACCCACATCATAATCGAGTAATTCATTGATATTGGAGAAATTATCCACATCAAGCCTTACCATAGCAAAACGTGAGTTTTTAAGTAAGTGATGTCTTTTTTGTTCTAATAGTCGTGCAAATTCAGTTTTTATGGGTAACGCCGTCAATTGATCATACGTCGCTTGATGCACCA
>CAYGIY010000024.1:0-13202 GCA_964350055.1 uncultured Erysipelothrix sp. | reverse complement strand
TTAGAAATGTTATAAAAATGTTCATCTATAATTGTATTATTAAAAAATGTCCCCTATAATAAGATTATCAGAATAGGTGTCAGACATGACTTAATAGGGAATTTGGATCACCAAAGCTGCCCCAGCAACTGTCGATACAGACGACAAAAACATACCACTGTGCAAACGGGAAGGGTTTTTGAAGGATGAAGTATCAGCCAGTAGACCTGCCTCAATACTGGTATCATTTTATCTTCTGGGTGTAAGATAAAAAGACAAGACCATTGTCTTTTTTCACACATCTTAGGATGTGTTTTTTCGTTGGAGTCAATATGAAGAAAATATTAGTTAGAGTTTTTAGTGCCGTATTAGTAGGTATCCTATTATTTGTAGGTATACAACATTTCATTCAACCAAATACTGAAGAAGGTGCTAAGTCAATCACAATCCAAGTTGTGATTATTGAAGAATCAGAAGAAATCATCTTTGATGAAACCATCAACACTGATGCTCTCTATTTAGCAGAAGTGCTTGAAGAGCTTGAGCAAAATCAGTTAATACTTGTGCATCTTGGCGGTTCTAAAGATGACCAATACGGCCGATTCTTAGTTGGATTTAATGATTATAAAACTACAGATATGAGTGTTGGTCCTTGGTGGGGTTACTCTTCAGAAACAAATCAAGATTGCTTAGATGCAGGCTTTTGTTCAGGAGTAGATATGGCACCTGTTTATGATCAAGATGTGTTTGTATTTACATTTGATCTAAACTCTTAATGAAAGCAACCCACCACATTGTCTTAATTGGGTTGTTGAGTGCGCTTTTACTTGTGATGCAAGTGTCACTATCAGCATTGCCTAATGTAGAGTTGGTATCATTTCTAATCATTATATATGCCCTAACACTACCTTTTACGACAACTATCCTTATCACCATTGTCTTTGTAACATTGCAAATGCTTGTTTGGGGAATGGGTGATTGGGTAATCGGTTACTATTGGATTTGGCCTCTTTGGGTGATTATTCTATTTCTTTTAAAACCATTGCTTAAAAACAATGAATACTCATGGGCTTTTGTTAGCGGTTTTTGGGGATTTGCTTTTGGTATGTTATTTGCAATCAATCATGGGATTTTTTATGGTTTTAACTATAGTTTTGTTTATTGGATAAAGGGCATTTCTTTTGACATAATTCACGCAATATCGAATTATATTGTTATACTATTATTATTAAAACCAACGCACAAACTATTTGTGCGTTTAACAGCAAAATATAAGGGGGATCCATATGAAGGTAACAACTAAAACTGGTGATCAAGGTAACACCGGTCTTTACAATCAACGAGTAGACAAAGATCATATCACCATTGAGTTACTAGGTCACATCGATGAAGTGATGGCCCATCTAATCTTAGCTCAATCACACTATCCAGATAAATTGAGTGATTTTAAAAAGCGTGTGGATGAGTTGATAATAATCACAGCGATTGTTGCTGGATTTAAAACAGAATTTGATTTTTCTGTTGATTTAGTCACCCATTTAGAAAATGAGATAAAAACAATCGCTGACTCTTGTAGTGGATTTGTCTATCCGTTTGATGATCCTTATCGTGCTCAACTTAATCTTATTCGAACAATCGTAAGACGCATGGAGCGTGTTATGATTAAAGCATTTAAAGAAACAATTGACTATCCCACAATTCGTGTTTATATCAATCGGTTATCGGACTATCTTTTTAGCTTAATCAATAAATGAAATAACTTTCATGCAATGAACCGTTCGGTTTTATGTTATTATAAATTCTAGTTAAGTAAGGAGAAGCTTATGCAATATTTATCCAATACCATTTCAAAACTCAATCGTGATATTAAAGCAAATTTTACGCATTTGTATCCTATTGAAGATAACTATCATGTGACTCATTCAGGAGTTTCACGTCTTGTGATGCTCGATCGATACTCTCAAAAAGATCGTAGCTTAAAAACACTTGGTGAAGGTGACGTCGTTGTTACCATTGTCAGAGACGATCCAAAATTTCCAGCGCGTGGTATTGGTGTTGTACAATCTATTGATTTAGAACAGGAATTAGTGACCATTCTATTAGAAGAAGAATGGCGTGGTTCTTGTGAGAACCAACAAGAGGCAGCAACAGGAATTATTGTCCGTCCATTTAAAAAAATAGACAAACCACTTGAAATATATTATGAGCAAATCGCAAAAAGAGTCGGTTATGCTTTAGCAACTACAGAAAATACACCCGAATTAAAAGCAGAGTACGGAGAAAAATTTTTCCAACAACTAAAAGACTTGAATGTTGTTCCTGCTGGTCGCGTTTTATATGGAGCTGGTAGTCAAACCGAAGTTACTTACTTTAATTGCTTTGTTATGCCTTTTATTCATGATTCTCGAGGTGGTATTGCTGATCATCGGAAAGAAGTGATGGAAATCATGTCACGTGGTGGTGGTGTTGGTACAAACGGTTCCACATTAAGACCTAAATCGGCTCCTGCAAAAGGAGTAGGTGGTAAGTCTAGCGGTGCGGTTAGTTGGCTTAATGACATTGCAAATTTGACTCATCTTGTTGAACAAGGTGGTTCTCGTCGTGGAGCTCAGATGATTATGTTAGCTGATTGGCATCCAGATATCATTGAGTTTATTATTTCAAAGATGCAAAATCCAAGAGTTTTAAAATGGCTCTCTGAGAATTCAAATGATCCTCAAGTCATTGAAGAAGCAAAACGCAAATTAAAATTCTTCCCATTATCACGCATTGAGCGTGAGATGTATGAATCATTGGTAACCAATAAAGATGCACCCTCACATGTGATTGATCATGCAAATGATATGCTAATCAATGGTGGTGAGTTAGAAGTCGTTGCTGCTGAGTTTCTATCAGGAGCAAACATATCCGTGACACTAACACGTGAGTTTATGGAAGCTGTTGAAAAAGACACTGATTATGATTTACGTTTCCCTGATTTAGAAATATACAACCCCGAACAAAAAGCAGCCTATGATAAAAAATGGCATGAAGTCGGTGATGTTAGAGAATGGGAAGCAATGGGTTATCCTATAAAAACATATCGTCGTGTTCGTGCACGTGATATATGGGACTTAATATGTTTTTGTGCAACTTATTCTGCAGAACCAGGAATATTCTTTATTGATAATGCTAATGATGAAACAAATGCCAAAGCATATGGTCAAAAAGTTGTTGCAACCAATCCTTGTGGTGAACAACCACTTGCACCATATTCGGTATGTAACTTAGCTGCTATTAACCTTGCTAATTTTGTAGATAAAAAGTCAGGTGAAATTTTATATGATAAGTTAAATGAGAGTGTTGCTTTGTGTGTTCGAATGCAAGATAACGTTATTGATGACACGCCATATTTTCTTGAAGCAAATCGCCTTCAAGCTCTTGGAGAGCGTCGTGTTGGCTTAGGAATCATGGGATTACATGATCTTCTTATATACGCACAAAAGCGCTATGGCAGCCCTGAATCGCTGCAGACGATTGATGAGTTATTTAAAACAATTGCACAAACCGCCTATTCAACATCAATTGATCTTGCTGCCGAAAAAGGATCATTCCCATTCTTAAGTGATCGCCGTGCATTTATCAAAACAGGTTATATGAGCAAGATGTCGCAAGAGATTAAAGAGGGTGTCCTTAAGCATGGTATTCGTAATTCACACTTATTAACAATCGCTCCAACAGGATCTACTGGGACTATGGTTGGTGTTTCTACAGGACTTGAACCCTATTTCTCATTCTCTTATTTCCGTTCTGGACGCTTAGGCAAGTTTATTGAAGTAAATGCTGCTGTTGTGGATGACTTTTTACAGTATCACCCAGAATACACTAAAGAATCGTTACCTAACTTCTTTGTTAGTGCCATGGATTTATCACCAGAAGAACATGCAGATACACAATGTGCCATTCAACGTTGGATTGATTCTTCTATATCAAAAACAGTGAATGCTCCAAGAGGTTATTCTGTCCGACAAGTTCAAAGTATTTATGAAAGATTATATAAAAACAAAGCAAAAGGTGGCACTGTATATGTTGATGGTTCTCGTGAGTCTCAAGTATTGTCACTTACAAATGATGAAGATGTGAGTTGGTCACAACTTGATATTGTCAAAGACTTTGGAGTTCCTGTCAAAGAACAGCAACAAGAAGCTAAGAAAACTGATTATCGATCAGATCGACAAGATCGTGACATTGGAAATGAAATTGGAAACATCTGTCCAATTTGTTTAGAAGGTGTTATTGAAGATATTGGTGGTTGTAATACGTGTACTAACTGTAACGCACAACTAAAATGCGGTTTATAATAACAAGCCTCAAAACAAATTGAGGCTTTATTTTTTAAAGGAGCAACATCATGAACACACAAGGACTTAAAAAAATCGTCATTGGACTATTGTTTATCTTATTCAACTTCACAATTAATTTTGAGCAAACCTTTATCATCAATATTATTCCATCATTTGTCGGATATGTTTTTCTTAAACGTGGCTTACAATCATTATTAGCAATTAATGAAAACGAATCATTTTTAAAAACGACAAAACTTGCTAACATATTATTTATCATCACACTTGGAACATTTCTTATGGATCTTCTTGGAATCAGTGTCTTAGTAAATCAAGAATTTTTATTATTTGGTTTATTGTTTTCTATGATCGTCATGCTATTACAGTTATTGCTTTTGTATCATTTAACAAAGGGAATTCAAGTCTTCAACAATTACGCAACTGAACATAATCATCCACTTTATGTGACATTCCTTATGATTGCTATCGCCAATGTTCTATCCTACTTGTTTATTTTTATTGATCTGATAGCATTAATGCTCATTATCATAAGCTTCATCGCAAATATTGCTTATATTATTATCGTAAATAAAATATCAAACATCCCAAATCATACATCCATATAAAAAGTAAGCTAACGCTTACTTTTATTAGGTTTTCATTTTCTTAAATCTATAAACATTGAGAATAATAAATAGCACTGTCGTTCCTATTAAGAACCCGAGCATCATCGGTTCTGTTAATCGAAACTCATTTATATACAAATCAACACCTTGAAACTGCTTATAATTTAGAACGACTTGTTCTGGTGCTCCACCAAATACAATATCAAAGCTTGGTTCCATTAAAGCTTGTCTAAGCAATGCTGCACCATGAGATACTGGTAATAAATTTGAGAAAATCTGGACACCGACAGGTAGTATTCCTAATGGCAAATAAGCACCCGTCACAAAACCAATCAGAGTTCCAACAATAGTTGCCAAAAAGGAAAGTACTGATTCGGTTTCAATAAATGATATAACAAACAGCATCATCATCGTTGAAGAAAGTGCGGTCAATATTAACAACCCAAGGATTTTAAACCATTGTGCGACACTAAACCAAGCACCTCCCGATGTTACTAGGACTCCTTGTCCAATAATAAGAACAACAATTGAAATCATCATCACAACAAATAATGTAGCAACGATGTAAGACATAAACAATTCATGCCTTTTGATTGGAGAAACTAAAAAATCATGAAATACTTTTCTTTGTTTATCTATGACCATTCGCGTTAATGACCCTATTGATAATGTCATGGTCGCAATTGCGGTCAAACCAGCAAATAACCATGCATTGATTAGAGCATCAACACCCTCAACATCTTGACCAATAATCGATTTAACATTGTTAATTGTCATATCTCCAAGAAAAAATACATAAAGTGCTAAAACAATCAAAACAGATAGAAATGAAAAGAACACTTCTGACTTGTTTCTAAAAAACATGAGTAAATGACGTTTACTTAATTGAATAATTGTTTTCATTACTGTTCCTTTCTAATTTCACGTCCTGTAATTGCTAAAAAGACATCATCCATATTTCCTTCGACAACTTCAAAAGACAACACATAGTCTCTTAATAGTTCCAGAATTTTAAATGATTCATCCGTTGAATTTGAAATTACATGTAAGCGGTCTTGTCTTTGTTTAACTTTATAATCTGATTTTTGTAGTAGATTGATGCATGTTTCTTCATCTTTTGGTACAACCTTCACAACACTATATGTGTATTTTAGTTTCAACTGTGAGGGTCTATCACAAGCAACTAATTTACCATAATCAATGATTGCAACACGATCAGCTTTTTCGGCTTCTTCCATATAGTGGGTAGTCAAAAATATAGTCATTTTCATATCCCTATTTAGTCTTTTTATCACATCCCAAACCCGCTTGCGTGTTTGAGGATCTAGCCCTGTAGTGGGTTCATCTAAAAATAACAATCTAGGGGAATTGATAAGTGCTCTAGCTATATCCGCACGACGTTTTTGACCTCCAGAACACGTTCCATATCGTTTACTTGCAATTTCCTCAAGACCAATCAATTTATCTAATTGTTGATACTTAAGTTCGAATTGTTCTTTGTTTAAACCATAAAAACTAGCTCTAATTCTCATGTTCTCTTTAACAGTTAAATAATCATCCAAAAATGAGTATTGAAACACAACACCAATGCTTTTTCGTATTTCTTCATCGTCTTTACCCAGAAGAAACCCATTGATATGAACAGTTCCAGCTGTCGGCTCTAACAAAGTAGTACACATGTTGATGGTTGTAGATTTACCTGCCCCATTTGGCCCCAAAAAAGCAAAGAACTCCCCTTCTTTTACTTCAAGATCTAAGTGATCAACAGCTTTAATATCAGGATAATCTTTAACTAGCCCTTCAATTTTTATCATTATTTCTTTTCTCCTATGAAAAAACAATATCAATACCTTAATAAATTGTAAATAAAAAAAATTAAAAAAACGAGATTTCTCTCGTTTATCGATGCCTCATATGTGGAAATAAAATAACTTCTCGAATGCTTTCAGCATTTGTTAGCAGCATAATAAGCCGGTCAATTCCAACACCTAATCCACCAGTAGGAGGAAGTCCATACTCTAATGCTTCAACAAAATCAATATCCATTTCAGTCGCTTCAACATTCCCTAATTCTTTCTCTTTTAATTGTTCAGTAAACCGTTGCTTTTGATCAATTGGATCATTTAATTCACTAAATGCATTGGCATATTCTCTACCGTCGATGATTAATTCAAATCGCTCAGTAAATCTTGGATCCTCGTGGTTAACTTTTGCAAGTGGTGATACTTCAACAGGGTGACCATATACAAACGTTGGTTGAATGATTGATTCTTCAGCATACTTCTCAAAGAAAAGATTCACGACATGTCCATAGGTTTGTTGATGTTTTAAAAGTACAATTTTGTGTTCTTTTGCTAGTTGTAATGCTTCTTGTTCTGACAAATCAAAGAAATTGATACCCACACTTTCATTGATTGCATCTACCATATGCAAACGACGATAGGGTCCTGCTAGCTCAAGTTCTTGATCTAGATAAGTTACTTTGGTTTTTTGTAATGTCGTTTTGGCAACATAACCAATCATATCTTCAATAACATTCATCATGCCTTCCATATCACTATAAGCTATATATGCTTCTACTGTTGTAAATTCAGGATTGTGCTTAGGACTCATTCCTTCATTTCTAAATAGTCTTCCAATTTCATAAACTCCTTCAAAGCCACCCACTATCAAACGTTTTAATGGTAATTCTGTTGCAATCCTCAAATAGAAATCCATATCTAAAGTATTATGATGCGTCACAAAAGGTCTTGCAGCAGCACCACCTAAAATTGGTGTAAGCACAGGTGTTTCAACTTCAACACATCCAATAGAATCAAAATATTCTCTAATTGCGCGAATAATTTTAGGACGTAATGTCGCAATTTTTCGAGCTTCATCATTCATGATTAAATCAACATAACGCCGACGATATCGCTCTTCAACATCATGCAACCCATGAAATTTATCAGGTAAAGGTCGTAATGCTTTTGTTAAATGTGTTATTTGGTTGGCTTTAACAGATAGTTCGCCATGATTCGTTCTAAATACAACCCCTTCAACCCCAACAATGTCACCTAAGTCAAGCATATCAAAATACTCAAACCATAAATCTCCAACTGTGTCTTTGCGCACATAAACTTGAATCTGTCCATGTTGATCTTGAATATGCATAAACCCTGCTTTTCCCATTAATCGTTTTGTCATGACTCGTCCAGCAATGATCACATTAATGTTTAACTCATTTAACTGTTCTTTATCATGCTCACTAAATTTTGATTTTATTTCTTGGGTGTTGCTTGTCCGCTCAAATGCACGCCCAAATGGTTCAATCCCCATTTCTTTTAATCGTGTTAATTTATCACGTCGTGCAATTTGTTGATCATTCAATTCTTGTGTCATTGAAACCCCTCCTGTAGTAATTGTGCTTGATATGCATACAATATGTTTTTTAACTCTTCTAATGTAGAAGCATTCGCGATTTTTTCTTTGACTCGATGTGAATGCGGATACCCTTTAACTGCCATTGATCCATGGCTACGCATTTCACGAATAGCGGTGAATTCACCCTTAAGATCAATCAAAGCTTTCGCATGTGCAATCGTCACATCAAATCGTTCTTGCAAAGTTAAATTATAGAGTTTGTTGTCTAAATAATCAACCACTTCTTTGATAATCCATGGTTGTCCCCAAACTGCACGCGCCAACATTATAGCGTCTACATCCGTACTATTTATCATTTTCTTAGCACTTTCGCCATCAACAATGTCGCCATTACCAATAACTGGAATTTTAAGTGCTTGCTTTACTTGTTTAATCATTTCTAAATCAACATCGCCTGAATACATCTTTGAACGGGTTCGACCATGAACAGCTATTGCATCTGCACCTGCTTGCTCTAATAATAAAGCAAACTCAACCGCGTTCTTATGCTGCTCATCCCAACCTGTTCTTATTTTTACTGTTAATGGTTTCTTGATTGCTTGTTTAATGGCATAAACTATTTCTGATGCAAGTTCTGGATTTTTCATTAGCGAAGCCCCACCATTTGAACTCACAACTTTATTTACAGGGCATCCCATATTAATATCGATGATTGAACAATGTGTTTCTTCATCGAGATATTGTGCTGCTTTAACCATGGTGCTCACATCTGCACCAAACAGTTGCATGGATACTAAACCTTCATCTTCCTTAACTTCACACATTTTTAATGTTTTCTCATTTTTATACACAATGGCTTTATCACTTACCATTTCACTATAAATAAGACCTGGATGAAACTGACTGACAATTTTTCGAAATGCTAGATTACTTACACCCGCCATAGGTCCGACAACTACTTGCGAATCAATGGCTATGTTTCTTATTTTCATTAAAATCAATCTTCTCCTTTATAATCTCAGCTAAATCTAATTTATCAAAAAGGTATTGTGTCTTGCAAAACTGACAAATTACTTCTGCTTGCTCATCTTCTAAAAGCATATCTTTTAAATCGAGTATATCGACTAGTTTTAATGCATCATGAGTACGTTGGCGACTACAATCACAGACATATTCTAGTGTTTGCTCACCAATGATAGTGACATCATAAAACAATGCCTTAGCAATATCTTGTGGGTTTTGGTCTTCAGCAAAAATGGTTGATACTGGTTTTAAATGTTTTATGACATGTTCTGCTTCTAGTATATCTTCTTCTGTTGCATCTGGCATCATTTGAATGACAATTGCTCCTGCTGCTAAAACTGAATGATCTTTATCAACTAAAACTCCAACGCTAACTGCTGATGGTGTTTGTTCACTCACTGTAAAATATTGAGCAAAGTCTTCTCCAATTTCAGATGAGACAAGATGAATGGTTGATGTGAAATTCGACTTTAATTTCATATCTTTTACTACTTCTAATGTGCCTGCGCCGATGGCTTTGGCAACATTTAGTTTCTTTGTGTTTTCATTAATAAAATGAACATGAGGTTGTGCAACATATCCCTTGATTTCACCATTAAGATTAGAAATCGCCATAATTTTAACGATTGGCCCATCACCTCTAATAGTACAAGTAATTTGTTCGTTTGGATTTTTAAGCATTGAGCCCATAATGGTGGACATACTTAAAAGACGCCCAAAAGCAGCTGACACTGTTGGATGTGTATCATGAATTATTCTTGCTTTTTCGACAAGATCTGTTGTTTTAGCAACGATGATGCGAATTCTCCCATCATGTGCTAATGCTTTAATCACTCGATCCATGGCTGCCCTCCTCTTTAAAAAATCCCCTGATAAACAGGGGAGTGTTGTTATGCTGTAACCACTGTTGGCACACCATTTTTAGCTGCCAAAGTTTTTCCTTCAGCTATATCCGTAATCTGCTCATTTGTTAATGTTTCATATTCAAGCAGTGCATCGGTAATTTGTTCAAGTAAGTCACGATTATCTGAAATGATCTTCTTTGCTTTTTCATAACATGTATCAATGATGTGACGAACTTCCTTATCAATCTCAAAAGCAATTTCCCCAGAGTAATTCTGTTGTGAGCTATAATCGCGTCCTAAGAAAACATTTCCTCCACGTTTTTCATATTGAATTGGCCCTAAGTTACTCATACCATAAGACATAACCATGTCTCTTGCAATATCTGTTGCACGTTCAATATCATTGTAAGCACCACTTGTGATTTCACTAAATACAATTTCCTCAGCCACACGGCCACCAAGTAATCCTACAATTCTAGCTAAGAAGTCGCTCTTTGTGTTTAAGTACTTCTCTTCTCTTGGTGTCATCAAGTTGTAACCACCAGCCATTCCACGTGGAATAATCGTTACTTTCTGCACTAAATCGGCATTTTCTAGTTTCAAACCAATGATGGCATGACCTGTCTCATGAACAGCAACAAGACGACGTTCGCGCTCTGAGTAAGTACGAGACCTTTTAGCAGGACCCATAATTACACGATCAATTGCTTCATCTAAATGTTCCATACGGATTAACTCTTCATTTTCACGAACAGCTAATATTGCAGCTTCATTCAATACATTTTCCAAATCAGCCCCAGAGAAGCCTGGTGTCCGTTTGGCTAGTGCATTTAAATCTGCTGATTCATCTAAAAATTTGTTTCTTGCATGTACTTTTAGAATAGCTTCACGACCTTTACGATCAGGTAAGCTAACAGTGATTTGTCTATCAAAACGACCTGGTCTTAATAATGCAGGATCTAGTACATCTGGGCGGTTTGTTGCTGCCACAAGAACAACCCCTGAATTATCAGTGATACCATCCATCTCAACAAGTAACTGGTTCAGTGTTTGTTCACGTTCATCGTGACCTCCACCAACACCAGCGCCACGTTGACGACCAACCGCATCAATTTCATCAATAAATATAATACATGGTGCAGTTGCAACTGCTTTTTTAAACATGTCACGAACACGACTTGCTCCAACACCAACGAACATTTCTACAAAATCCGAACCGGAAATCGAATAAAATGGGACATCTGCTTCACCAGCAACCGCTTTTGCTAGCAATGTCTTACCTGTACCTGGTGCACCAGCGAGTAATACACCTTTAGGAATACGTGCTCCCATCTTTGCAAATCGCTTTGGATTTTTTAGATATAGTATTAATTCAGCCATCTCTTCTTTTTCTTCATCACAACCAGCAACATCATCAAATCTAACTTTTATGTTGCCTTCTAATCTTGCTTTAGAACGACCAAACTCAAATGCTTTACTATTTCCGCCACTATTCATTCTAGTCAATAAAAAGAAAGCGAAAGCCCCAAACAATAAAAATGGGACAATTTGAATTATAGTATCAAGAAACACATTGCTTTCGTATGGATTTACAATCTCAACATTTTCAACACTTACTTGTAATCGTTCCATTAAAGTATTGGTTTGTTCTTCAGTATTAGGAATTCTCGCACTAAAATCAACAACATTGCCACCTTCGGTGTACTTACCTGTAATATCAATGACGACATTACTTACAGATACTGTTGCTTCTTGAATACGATTTGAATTTAATAACTCATTAAATTGATTGTAGTTTAAGCGTTCAATGGATGCGCTGTTTAGAATCGATGAAAGACTAAACACCGCCAACAACACAATCAAATAAGGAATCAAATTTATAAATCTTTTGTTTTTCATTGTCTACTCCTTATTTATAAAATTCGTCTTTTAACACTCCAACATAAGGTAAATTACGATATTTTTCATCAAAATCAAGTCCATACCCTATGACAAATTCATTTGGTATTTCAAAGCCAATATAGTCTGCATCAATATTGATGACGCGACGACTTGGTTTATCTAATAATGTAACAATCTTAACTTCACTAGCACCTTTGTTTAATAGTAGCTTTCGTACTTCTTTAATCGTGCGACCTGTATCGACAATATCTTCCACCAATAATATTGGTGTTTCTTTAATTGATCGATCAAGATCTTTGATGATTCGAACATCACCAATCGATTCAGTTCCTTCATAACTTGATACATCCATAAAATCAATTTCAATATCAATTTCAATATGCTTCATCAATTCCGATAGGAAAGGGATAGAGCCCTTTAGAATTGCAACGAGCAATGGAACTTTACCTTCACTTTGATAATCCTTAGTGATCCTTGCTCCAAGTTCTTTACACTTCTCAATAATCTCTGCTTCACTTACTAATACTTGTTTTACATCACGATGCAATTGGCTCATATTTCCTCCGTGTAATCCTTATTTTAGCATAAATAAATTGGGATTGTTAGTGCTATGATTGATATCACATCCCCATCCCATAACATAAATAATTTCGTTGTTTTTATTTAGAACAACAGGCCAACATTGACGCAAATGCCATGGAATCTTTTCTTGATTGAACCATGTCGTTAACTTTTTATGACCAATTTTCACTTTCATCCTATCACCATTTTTGAAATTCCGGATTGTAATGGGTAAATCTTCTTCTTTTATATGAACACCAGTTATATAATCACTTTCAGTAATAATGGTAAAAAATGAAGTTTTTACGCCCTTAATTGTATCAAAAGTAAACTTATAATGACAGTTCTTTTTGCTGATTAATTTCAATTGGTTTGATTGATGATAAAGATAGAACTCATCTTTAAGAGGAATCATTCCTACTTCATTCATTCTAAGTTTAAATATAATGTCTTTTATTTGTTTTTTAGAGATTGAAAATGGATACTCTTTCTTTGAGAAGTACATCCACAACAATTCGCTTCGATGATGTTCATCCAATTTAATCAAGGTTTCTATGTCGATAAAATCCATAACATAGTGA
>CAYGIY010000023.1:0-13626 GCA_964350055.1 uncultured Erysipelothrix sp. | reverse complement strand
ACATTGAAGACTTACACGATTTAAATCATCCTGAAAGTTTTAAAAACATGATGAAAAGCCATGTTCAAGTCATTGCTAAAAATCAAGAAGGTTTGGTGGATTTATTTAAGTTGGTGAGTATTTCTCATATTGATACCCTGGCTTTTTATAAAAAAGCAAATAATAAAAAAGAAGAAGATGAATTTATTGCAGAGCCTCGCATAAAAAGAGGGGACTTAACCAAACATCGAACCCATTTATTACTTGGAGCAGGTTGTTTTAATAGTGAAATTTTTGAAATTGCAGCCAATCGTACCACACAAGAACTTAAAACAGCAATCCAGTTTTATGACTTTGTCGAAATTCAACCATTAGGGCATTATCAACCATTAATAGATCAACATGTTATCGCAGATCAATCTAGGTTAATTCAAGTCATCACATCCATCATTGATGTTGCTAAAACATTTGATATTCCTGTGATTGCTACTGGTGATGTTCATTTTTTGCATCCTAAAGATAAAATATTCCGTGATATCATGATCGCTTCTCAAGGAATTGGTGGTGTTCGTCATCCTTTGTATATGTATGATTCAACCAAAAGGCTAAACAGTATCGCACCTGATCAATATTTGATGAATACTCAAGAGATGTTGCAAGAGTTTTCATTTTTAGATAAGAATCTTGCTTATGAACTTGTCATCAAAACACCAAATGAGTTATTTGATAAAATTGAACCAATCCAAGTCATTAAAAATGAATTATGGACGCCAAAAATTGATAACGCTGATGATCAATTAACAGACCTTGTTTATGACTATGCTTATCAAAAATATGGAAATCCACTGCCAAATTTAATCAAAAAACGTATTGAAAAAGAGCTAGTTTCCATCAAGGGTAACGGATTTGGTGTTATTTATTTGATTGCCCATCTACTAGTGAAAAAGTCATTGGATGATGGCTATCTTGTTGGTAGTCGTGGATCAGTAGGGTCATCTTTAGTTGCTCATTTAGCCAACATCACTGAAGTTAATCCTTTACCACCACATTATGTTTGCCCATCATGTCACACAGTGACTTTTGTGGATGATGAAAGTATTGGAAGTGGTTTTGACTTATTAAGCAAACAATGCGCACCATGTGACGTTGAACTAGAAGTGGATGGACAAGATATTCCATTTGAAACATTCTTAGGATTTGAAGGAGACAAAGTTCCTGATATTGATTTAAACTTCTCGACAGAATACCAAGAATTTGCACATGCTTACACCAAAGAACTATTTGGTGAGAAAAATGTGTATCGAGCCGGTACGATTGGTACGATTGCAACCAAAAGTGCCTTTGGTTATGCCAAAGGATACGCTGAGGAGATGGCGCTATCTGCGGATATTAAAGATGCACGTTGGTCATGGTATGCCAGTGGTGTTGCTGGCGTTAAGCGAACAACCGGTCAACACCCAGGAGGAATCATTGTTGTTCCAGATGATCATGAAATCTATGAGTTTACACCTGTTCAATACCCTGCTAATAACCCAGATTCAGCATGGAAGACCACCCATTTTGAGTTTGCCGATATTCATGATAACTTATTAAAGTTAGATATACTAGGACACTTAGATCCAAGTGCTATGAAAATGCTACATAAACTAACTGGTATTGATCCAACCACCATTAAAATGAATGATCCCAAAGTCATGTCGATATTTTCAGATATTTCAGAGCTTAATGTGGACACACGGTTTACCAATGAAGTTACAGGTGCGATTGGATTACCAGAATTTGGAACCGCATTTGTTCGTGAAATTTTAAAAATCACCAAACCTCGAAACTTTTCTGATTTAGTTCGTATTTCGGGATTATCCCATGGGACTGATGTTTGGCTTAATAATGCTAAGGATTTGATTGTTGGTGGCAAAACACTATCGGATGTGATAGGGTGTCGTGATGATATCATGGTGTTCTTGATTCATAAAGGTCTAAAACCAAAACAAGCCTTTGATATCATGGAATCGGTTCGAAAAGGTAAAGGATTAACTCAAAAATGGATCGAGTTAATGAAGAAACATGACATCGACCATTGGTATATTGACTCTTGTCAAAAGATCAAATACATGTTCCCTAAAGCGCATGCAGTTGCCTATGTTATCATGGCCGTTCGTGTGGCTTGGTATAAGGTTTATTATCCATTAGCCTATTACATCACGTACTTTAGTTTACGTGCCAATGCATTTGATATCGATATCATGCTTAGTGATGCTAAAACAGTATCAAACAAGTTAAGTGACATCAATCGTCGTTTAAAAGACGCTTCTGAAAAATTTGCTGTTACCAATAAAGAAAAAGAACTATACAACACATTAGAAGCTGTTTTAGAAATGAAACTAAGAGGGTACACATTTAGTAATATTGATATCTATCGATCACAAGCAACAACATTTGCTTTTGATCCATACCAAGAAAATGCGCTTTTGCCACCATTTGTCGTTTTGGATGGGCTTGGTGCTAACGTGGCTCGAACAATCGTGGAAGCAAGAGAGCAAGCAGTATTTCTATCAAAAGAGGATTTAATAAATCGCACACAGCTAAACTATAATCACATCAAAAAATTAGATAGTTTAGGTGTTTTAGATGATCTGCAAGAGGAGAATCAATGCAGTTTATTCTAAATGTATGAAAATCCTTTAAAATAAAATAAAAATTATTTTATTTATGATCGATGGATACATACGAATTATTGAATCAAATAGCTACTATTTAGCGTGTCTAAGTAAGCACAATGATTTGCATTTTACTTTAAACTATTGTATTATAAAAGCAACTAAGGAGTGGTAAAGCCACTCCTTCATGTTTGTTATGGAGGAAATAACGTGGATTTGGTTGAACTAAAACAACAGTGTGAACCGATTTTCGCCAAGCATGATGTTGTTTGTTATGACATAAAATGGCGAAAAGAACAACACGCACAGGTACTGGAAATAGCTATTTATAAAAAGGAAGTTCCAACCGATATTGACACTTGTGTGAGTGTATCTCATGATGTGTCGACACTTCTTGATGAAGTGAATGCATTTGATTTTGAATACATACTGGATGTTTGTTCTGCTGGAATTGAACGAGAGCTGACCAATGAGCAACAGCTACAAGATGCACTATACCATCATGTCAATGTGAAACTAGAAAATCCAGTCAACAAAAGCCATGTTATTGAAGGTAAGTTAAGTAAAATAACAGAGTCAACCATTGAGGTTGTTACTCGCGAAAAACAAAAAGAAGTGACTGCTACGATCGAAAGAAATAATATTCGCAAGATTCGTATGGCAGTCAAAGTTTAAGAGGAAAACAAATGAATGTAAAAGATTTAGTTCTAGCGATTACAGCAATCGAAAGTGAACGCAACATTAGCAAAGAAATTGTATTATCTGCTTTATCAGAAGCATTAGCGAAAGCATATCGGAAGCAAATTGAAATTCCTGATGCGCTTGTGCGTGTCGATATTGATGAATCAACAGGTGATGTTTCAGTGTATCAACAATATGAGATTGTTGAACAAGTAGAAGATGATGAACTGGAAGTTTCACTAGAATATGCTCGTAAAACAAATCAGGAACATCAAGTTGGAGAACTTTTTGAAGTGGAACAAGACGTCGATAATTTAGGTAGGGCAGCTGCACTGCTTGCAAAAAATGTTCTAAAACAAAAAATTCGCGAAGCTGAAAAAACAGCAATCTTCGAAGAATATGCAGATAAGCAAGATGAGATGGTCATTGGACAAATTGAATCCGTTGAGGAGAAATTTGTTGTTGTCAATTTAGGTAAGACACTTGCGATGATGCCTAAAGGGGCACAAATGCCTAATGAGCGCTATGTTGAAGGACAAAAGCTGCGCATGGTCATCACGGAAGTCAATCGTGAAACCAAAGGGGCTCAAGTATTGGTGTCACGCGCTGATGCTAAACTTGTTCGTCGCTTATTTGAACGTGAAGTTCCTGAAATATATGAAGGTATTGTAGAAATTAAAGCAATTGCTCGTGAAGCAGGTGAGCGTACAAAGATAGCTGTTTACTCAAAAAATGAGAATATTGATCCAATTGGTGCTTGTATTGGACCACGTGGATCACGTGTGCAAGTCATTATTGAAGAATTACGTGGTGAGAAGATTGATATCTTTCAATGGAGTGACAATGTGCCTGAACTGATTAAAAATGCATTGTCACCAGCGCAAATTCTAGCAGTTTTTCCAGCAGAAGATAAACGTGGCTTAGTGGTCGTCGTTGAAGACAATCAATTATCACTAGCGATTGGTAAAAAAGGTAAAAATGCACGATTAGCCGTTAAATTAACCGGCTTAAAAATTGACATAAAATCCAAGACCGAAGTTGAAGAAATTAACATGGATTGGGCGGCATTGCATGATGCTTATCAACAAGAAATTGCAAAACAACTTGCAATTGAAGCGATTCCTGCAACTGACTTTGAACCAGAATCGGTTGTTTCAGAAGTGATTGTGACAGATCAGATTAATAAAGAAGAGCCAGTTGTGGTCATTACGGAAGTAGATGAAGTAACTGAAGTTAAAACCACAGAACAACCAGTTGAACCTACACTAGAAGAAGTTAAAGAAGAAATCAAAGAAGAACCAAAACCAGTTGAGAAACGTGTTAAACGTGAAATCAAACCACGGACTGCTTATGTTTCTAAATTTGAGAAACTAGCAGATGCATCATCTTTTGAAAAGAAAGATCAAATTGCTCCTAAACGTAAATACAAAGACAAAGAAGAGCATGAACCAAAAATTGATGTAGTAGAACTACTTAAACAAAAAGATTATGAAATCAAGCCTGAGTATACAGAGGCAGAACTAGAAGAAATCCGTAAACAAGAAGAAGCAGAACGTGCATCTTCGTGGATTGAAGATGAGATTGATTTTGATGAGTTCGATGATTACTACGAGGAAGAATAAAACATGCCAAAAAAGATTCCTTATCGCAAATGTGTTGCTACCTTAGAAAGTCATCCAAAAAAGGACCTTTTAAGAATTGTTAAGACACCAGAGAACCAAATTTTAATTGATGAAACAGGTCGTTTAAATGGTCGTGGTGCTTATCTTAAAAAAAGCAAAGAAGCGGTTGAACTAGCGATTAAAAGAAAAGCACTTGCGCGAGCATTAGAAATTGATATTCCGCAAGAAATTTTTGATCAGCTGTTAGAAATGTTTCGCGATGAATAGAATCTATCAAACATTAGGAATCGCAAGTCGAGCAAGAAAACTTGTTTCTGGTGAAAGCTTAATGAAGAGTATTCGTAACAAGAAAGTGTATTTGGTTCTTGTTTCAGATGATGCATCTTTAAGAACAAAGAAGATGTATCAAGATAAATGTACTTATTATCATATTCCAATGATGATTTTTGGTCAAAGACAAGCGCTTAATGAAGCAATTGGAAAGACCAATGTCGTTGCAGTTGGACTTGATGATGAAGGTTTTGCAAAGAAGGTTTATGATCAATTGAAAGAGGTGGTGTCATGAGTAAACCAAAGAAAAAACCCACAACCAGACGCAGTAACAACCGAAATAGAAATCAAAAATTACCGCAACGTCCAAAGACGACTGAAACGGTGAGTGAGATTACTTATTTTGATGGTATTACCGTAGGTGAATTGGCTGAAAAGCTCAATAAGAATGCGAGTGATATTATTAAATTGTTGTTTATGCTAGGAAAAATGGTGACGATCAACTCCGTGATGGATGATGAACTCATTCAATTGGTGTGTATGGAATACGATGTTGAATCAACCAAAGAAGAAGTATTTGAAGAAGATAGCTTGTTAGATCATGTTACTGATGATCCTAAAGATCTCAAAGATAGACCACCTGTGGTTACGATTATGGGACATGTTGACCATGGTAAAACAACACTATTGGATTCAATTCGAAAAACAAAAGTAGTTGAAGGTGAATTTGGTGGGATTACCCAACATATTGGGGCCTATCAAGTCGAAGTGAATGGTCGTAACATCACATTTTTAGACACACCAGGACATGAAGCATTTACTGCTATGCGTGCTCGTGGTGCGAAAATCACTGATTTAGTTATTATTGTTGTTGCAGCTGATGATGGTGTTATGCCTCAAACAAAAGAAGCGATTGATCATGCCAAGGCTGCTGAAGTTCCGATTTTAGTTGCCATTAACAAAATGGATAAAGAAGCTGCAAATCCTGATCGTATCATGAGTGCACTCTCTGACTTAGGTTTAATGCCAGAGGCTTGGGGTGGTGAAACTATTTTTGTAGAGATTTCTGCTTTAAAAGGTGAAGGTATTTCTAACTTACTTGAAACAATTCAAGTTATGATGGAAGTTGCTGAGCTAAAAGCAAATCCTAAACGATTAGCTTCAGGTACTGTTATTGAAGCTTCACTTGACAAAGGTCGTGGACCTGTGACTACACTACTGATCCAAAATGGTACGTTGCGTGCTGGTGATCCTGTCGTTGTTGGTGCATGTTTTGGACGTGTCCGTCGCATGAATGATGATTTAGGTCGTGAAATCAAAGAAGCTGGACCTGCAACACCAGTCGAAATGATTGGTCTTAATGATGTACCCGTTGCTGGTGATGTCTTTAAAGCATTTAGTGAAGAGAAAAAAGCACGTGCGACTGCTGCACGACGTTCACAAACTAAGATTGAATCAGAACGAGTAAAATCAAGTGCCATGAGCTTGGATGATTTGTCACAACAAATTAAAGAAGGTAATGTCCAAGAAATTCCTATGATTATTAAAGCTGATGTTCAAGGAAGTGCAGAAGCCGTTAAAGGATCATTGGAGAAAATAGAAGTTGAAGGGGTACGTATAAATGTCATTCGATACACCGCTGGTGCAATTAGTGAATCTGATCTAATGCTAGCGATGGCCTCAGGAGCAATCATTATCGGGTTTAATGTACGACCAACCGCAGCAATTCGTAAAAAAGCAAAAGAAGAAGGTGTCGACATCCGATTGCACAACATTATCTACAAAGCGGTAGAACAAATGGAAAGTGCAATGAAAGGGATGCTTGATCCAATCTTTGAAGAAGTCATTCATGGACAAGCAGAAGTACGTCAAACATTCAAAGCGTCAAAAGTTGGAACCATTGCCGGCTGTATGGTCACTGATGGAAAAATTATTCGTAATAGTTTTATGCGATTGATTCGTGAAGGTGTTGTTGTTTATGATGGTAAGCTTAGTTCATTAAAGCGTTTTACAAATGACGCAAAAGAAGTGGCACAAGGTTATGAATGTGGCATCACGATTGAACATTTTAATGACATCAAAACAGGTGATATCATCGAAGCTTATGGTGAAATTGAAGTTGAACGAGAGTAGGTGAAATAATGAGTGTTAAAATTGAAAGAATGGAACAAATCATTCAAAAAGAAGTTGCTATCATTATTAAAAACGAGATAAAAGATCCACGTTTAACGTGGGTTATTATCACAGATGTCGAGTGTTCAAATGATTTGTCGTATGCTAAAATATACGTTAGTTTCATGAAAAATGATATTTCTAACGACGAAATCTTTGAGTCTCTTGAAAAAGCAAAAGGATTCATCCGTTCTAAATTATCAGGACATTTAAAAACAAGAAAGGTTCCCCAATTAGTCTTTGAATATGATGATTCATTAGACAAGGGAAACCGAATTGACGAGCTATTAAAGAAAGCATAAAGCGGATTAAATCCGCTTTTTTTTTAGAATACTTTACGAGGGTGAGGGCATCTTTGACAGATTGGATGTGTGAGTTGATTCTTATAAAAACCATCATGAATCGATAAGTAAGGTTCACTATTTAATATATCACTCAGTGGCTTGGATAACATGTTTCCTAAAATAACACGTTGTCCTTTAATGTGGTTGCAAGGAATAACATCACCATTTCCCATAATTCCAAGCATGGTCACCGAACCATAGCAACGACCAAGTGTCTTTGGTGGTAAATTTTCAGTGTCATCTTTGAGTTCACAGCAACGGATGAAGAAATTTGTTTCAATTTCCATTTGAAATCCTTTTTGCCATAAACTGTCATTTAAATGAATGTTGTATAAGGAGAGAAAGGTTAATGTGTGTTCATCATAATCATTGATATCTTTAGAAAATAAATCGATTGTTGTATTTATTTTGCTGTCTTTAAGCTGATTAATAGCATAAAACAAATCAAGACGCATGGTTTCATCATTTAAAGAACCATTTTCTTGAAAGTGAATGAGTGGTATTGATACTGATGAAATTGCGTTGTTGTTTGTGTAAGCATCTAAATGTTGTATAAATGCATTGCTTAAAGCAGTCACGCTAAATCGATAGCCTAATTGATGACACATATCAAAAATTTCTTGTGTTTGTGGGTGATCATTGACATCATTAAAAAGTGAAAAACTAATATGATCACAATTCATTCTTAATTGGCCCACCACTTTTTGAATATTATCCAAAGACATAAAAAAATTATCACGAGATGCATGATTTTCTAAATTTGCTGGGTTTGTATTAATCACATCAACATAAACTGTTTTAAAGTGCATACTATCACCAAACCCATTATATTATTTTTTTCACAAAGTCGCAAGCATTATCGGATGATTCTTGATAAAAAAGCTTTTGTGCGATCATGTTTAGGATTTTTAAAGATATTTTCAGGTGTATCCACCTCACAAACAACACCTTGATCCATAAATATCACACGATTGGCAACATCGGCCGCAAAAGACATCTCATGAGTCACGATGAGCATGGTAAGACCTTCTTTTGCTAGTTGTTTAATCACATCAAGTACTTCACCAACCATTTCTGGATCTAATGCACTGGTGGGCTCATCAAGTAATAATACTTTTGGATTCATGCATAAAGCTCTAGCGATCGCAACACGTTGTTTTTGACCACCAGATATTTTCTTTACTGATTGCATTGCAAAGCCATCCATTCCAACTTTGATGAGGTTTTCCATGGCGATTTTTTTGGCATCTTCTTTGCTTCTTTTTAGTACTTTAACTTGTCCGATTGTGCAGTTATTCAATACATTTAAATGGTTGAATAAGTTAAATGATTGAAAAATCATACCTACTTTCGCACGATATTTATTGATATCAAATTGACGATCAGTGATTACGTCTTGATCAACTGTGATGGTTCCACCATTTGGCGTTTCAAGCATGTTAACACAACGTAACAGGGTGCTTTTCCCACTACCACTTGCACCAATTAAGCAAACAACTTCTTGTTCAGCTACTGTAAGGTTAATGTCACTCAGTACCACTTGATCATCAAATGATTTGCTTAAGTGTTTTATTGTAATCATGATGTGGCACGACCTTTCTTGAATATTTTAAATGCTCCAGAAAAACTGCTCGATGCACCAATTAGTCCAGATGGACTATCTAGTCGCTTTTCGACAATCTTTAATATATTGGTCACCGTTAGTGTTAAAAATAAGTAGATAATGGCAGTGACTAAAAACGTGTCTCTAAATCGAAAGACAATACCAGCAACAGCATTGGATTGAAAGAATAACTCAGTTACGCCAATGACATTTAATACACTTGTATCTTTGATGTTTACGACAAATTCATTTCCAATTGCTGGAAACGCATTTTTAATTGCTTGTGGTAAAATGATTGAAATCATTGCGATGCTATGTTTCATGCCAACAGATCGAGCAGCTTCATATTGGCCATCATCCAGTGATTGAATTCCTGCACGAATGATCTCAGCCATATAAGCACCTGTATTGATTGACACAATAACAACTCCAGCAGTCAGGGGAGTCCATTGAATAAACGGTCTTAAACCATGATATAAAAAGACAGCTTGTACAATCATGGGTGTCCCACGAAATGCTTCAATATAAACATTAGCTGCTATTTGAGTTAATTTTTTTATACTTTTAACTAATAATGCATCTGTTGAAAGAATACGAAGATTTTTTAAAGTCGCAAACAGCAAACCAATAACAAGACCAACAATTGTCCCCGTTAATGAAATAAGTAGTGTGTTTCTGACGCCAAACCAAAACAAAGGGGCATAGCGTTGATAAATGTAGAAGGACCCACCGAGTAAATCGGTGGGTATGCTACTTAATATCATCATCATTATTATTCAGCTTCTGGTTGACGTGCGAGTGCTTCTGCCATCCACTGATTGCGAGTTTCATCAGAGATTGTTGCAAGAATTCCGTTAATTGATGACAATAGTTCTGTATCGCTTTGACGAACAGCAACAGAAACGGTGGTGTCTTCAGCAGCTGTATCAAATCCTGATCCATTTGCAAAATCAACAATCACAAGATTAGGATTGGTTGCTACGATTGAAATCGCTACTGGCCGTTCAGAAACCATGGCATCCGCTTCTTGACTTGACACTGAATTGACAAGCAGTGGGAAAGTCGCTAATGGTGTTTGATGGATTACATCTGGTATTTGATCAACCAAATCATTATGGAATGTCCCACGTTGTGCAACTACGCGTGCATTTGAGAAATCAGCAAGTGATGTTGCACTTGCAAATTGTGAATCAGCACGAACAATCAAAACCATATCTGATGCATAGTATGGGTTAGAGAATGAAACTTGTTGACGTCGCTCTGCTGTGTCGGTCATACCTGCAACAATCATGTCAATTTCACCCGAATTTAAGGCTGGTTCTAAACCTTCCCAAGCGATTTGCTTTACGACTAAGTCTAATCCTAAACCATCTGCGATTGCCGTTGCAATTGCAATGTCATAACCATCACAATAGCCAATATTTCCAACAATGCGATACGCTGTGTCACTAGCGTCAATCTGTGTCCAATTAAATGGCGCATAATCACATTCTAATCCGACGATAATGGTGTTATCATCATTATCATTGTTGCTGCAGCCAGCTAATACTAATAAAGCGACAGCTGTTAAAATCAATAATCTTTTCATAAGATCCTCCCTTAGGTTACAAACAAAAGATCGTGGCTACCACGACCTTAAATGTGTAAATAAGGGTTGTAGCGCCTCTTCTTAACGAAGGAGTGTTACTGGTATTTCCAATAACCCCACGATAGTTTTTTGCCAAAACCCATCGTTCGGCGGTGGTTGCCTTTTTGTGTTTTCATTGCCTGCCGGCTCTAACACATACTCATCTGCACCGCTACCTCTAATCTTTTTGTTTTCTGCTACACTTTACTAAAGCTTGAAAGCAATGTCAAGTGTATTTCTCATAAAATTTTCATTTTTTACTTTTTTCTTGCAAAATTGGTTGCCAAAGATCCACTTGCTCATCGTTGTAGATCATTTTTAGTAGATTGTGTTTGGCAAGTTCATGGTGCCTGTAAAACTGTTCAATGAGTAAGCGTATTTCATCGCGTTGAGTGTGGTGATTATTAGGGCACGTGGATTCACATACTGGCCATTGGTACATATCTTTATATGCAGAAATCGTGCTTTTACGCATGTAAATAAGTGGACGTATAAAGGTAATATCCTGTCGTGTTAAATACATCTTTGGCATGAATGTTGCAATTTTGGCACCATAAACCATATTCAAAAACAACGTCTCTATGGCATCATCACCATGATGAGCAAAGGCCACTTTGTTTGCGTTTGTTTTTTTGATGTAATCAATAAAGTATCCTTTTTTTAGTTTAGAGCAAATGGAGCAAGAATACTCATTATTCTTTTGAGGATGTAGTTTTAGTATTTTTACGATGTCAGTAGGGATAATATGAAGGGGATAACCCAGTGATTCACACCAAGTTGCACTTGCTGTGATATCCATGTTGTCAAAACCCATTTCCATATAAAAAACATCAAAAGTAAAATTTAGAGGTGAGTATTGCTTAAGTAAATGAAGTCCAAGAACCAACGCAAATGAGTCCATACCACCAGAAAATCCCACTGCAATGTGATCATGGTCTTCAATCAGTTGATAATCGATGGTTGCTTTGGAAATATTCTTGCGTAGTTCTTTCATCTTCAGTTCCTTTTTCTTTCATATTATAGCATGATTTGCTATAATGTTTAGGGCATGGTGGTACAATGAACGGTGTTTTAGCAATCAATAAACCAGAAGGAATGACATCATTTGATGTCGTTAAAAAGATATCTCGAGCACTCGGTGTTAAAGCTGGCCATACCGGCACTCTAGATCCAATGGCGACAGGTGTGATGCTTGTTTGTGTTAATAAAGCGACTAAATTAGTTCCTTATTTAATGGCAGGTCAAAAAACCTATCAAGCGACAATTTCATTTGGTATTAAGACAGATAGCAAAGATAAAACAGGACAAATCATTGCATCATCACCAATCATACCATTTACACTTAATCAAGCAAAACAGGCATGCCAATCAATGATCAAGACATACTCACAGCAAGTTCCACAAGTATCAGCAGTGCGTGTCGATGGCAAGCGCCTTTATAAAACTAAAGGTGATGTCATACTACCTACACGAGAAGTAACAATCTATGATTGTGATGTAATAGCAAGTGATGAAAAAACATTAACGTATGAAGCAACGGTGTCAAAGGGCACCTATATTCGTGTGTTATCAGAGGAAATTGCTTCACTTGTTGTTGGTAATATCGCAACCACATCAATGTTGTGTCGACTTAACAACAATCATGTTCACATTAATGATACACAGAGCATTGAAGAAGCAATCAGTCATCCAAACTGGTTAGACTTAAGGGTGCTACTATCTGATTATTTGATTATTGATGTCGATGATCCTGAGTTTGTTTATCATGGAAAGACAAAATCATTTGCTTGTGATCAAGATAAAATCATTCTGTTTTATCAAAATCAACCAATTGCTGTGTATCAAAAAACAGAAAATGACATATATAAAAGTGAAAGAGGTCTATTTTAATGAAGCAAGTTGTTCTCTCATTAGATTATAAAGATAAAATTCTAGAGCCAATTGTTGCATGCATTGGCTATTTTGATGGGTTTCATATAGGCCATATGGCCTTGATTAATCAAGTAAAATCACAAGCGAAACAAGATCAAGCGAAAACAGCTGTGATTTCTTTTCATCCTGATCCTTGGCTTGTTGTAAAAAACCAAAAAAACATGACGCATTTAACAACACTTTCAGATCGCAAAGAGCTTGCTCAAGCTGCTGGGATTGATTATTGGATTATCATCCAGTTTACAAAAGAGCTATCGACGCTATCACCCAAGCAGTTTGTGGATGAAATGTTATGTGAACTACCACTCACGACATTAGTTGCTGGATTTGATTTTCGATTTGGCTATAAAGGAGAGGGTGACGCTGCTTTTTTACAAGCAAATTATCAATGTTTTGATACCATTGTGGTTGATCAAGTCAGTGATGATCACAATAAAATATCAACAACAAGGATTAGTGTCGCTATTTCTCAAGGTGATGTTGATGAAGCCATGCGATTGTTAGGACGTGCTTATTCAATCAAAGGAATTGTGGTCCATGGACAAAAAAAGGGTAGGGAAATTGGCTTTCCAACGGCTAATGTTGATTGTAGTGTCGAATATTTAATACCACAACCAGGTGTTTATATTGGGGCTGCAACGATAAAAGATCGAACCTTTCAAGCGATGATTAATGTGGGACATAATCCAACTTTCAATACGAAGAATAACCTGTCAGTTGAAGCACATTTACTGGATTT
>CAYGIY010000022.1:0-14071 GCA_964350055.1 uncultured Erysipelothrix sp. | reverse complement strand
GCCAAAAAAATAGTTGATAAGAAAGGTAGCTCTAAAACTATAAAAAAAACAACCACTTGCGTGGTTGTTATCTTAAGAAGATTAACCAAATGACTCCTACAATTGCAATAATCATAATGAGCATAACAGGAATGATTGTAATCATTGCAGCAATGATTAGTGCCATGGTATCACCTTTTTCGAAATCAGTTTCTTCTAATTTCTTTTTAATTTCTTCCATGTCATATTCAGGTTCCTGATTAGGTCTTTTTCTAAAAAGCAATTTACTCACCGCCTCTTAAGTGACAAGCAACGAAATGACCTGGATCAATCTCTTGCCATATAGGTTCAACTTCACGACACTTATCAAATGCGTATTTACATCGTGTGTGGAATTTGCAACCCTTTGGAGGATTGATTGGTGATGGGATATCTCCCTCTAATATATTTAATTCTTGATTTGATTCTACATCCGTACGAGGGATCGCTTCTAATAATGCTTCCGTATATGGATGAAGTGGATTCGTGAATATTTGATCACTACTTGCTAATTCTACTAAATTTCCTAAGTACATCACACCAATTCGATCCGATATAAACTTAACAACACTCAAGTCATGGGTAATAAATAGATACGTTAAGTTCAAGTCGTTTTTCAAATCAATCAACAAGTTAATGATTTGCGACTGAATAGACACGTCAAGTGCACTAACAGCCTCGTCACAAACGATAAACTGAGGATTTAATGCCAGAGCACGTGCAATCCCAATACGTTGACGTTGACCGCCAGAGAACTGATGTGGATAACGATGGATAAAGTATGGTGCAAGACCACATTTTTCCATGATATCAGTAATATATTCTGTGTATTCTTTGCTATTTGGATTTTTAAAATAGCCATGAGCTAACAAGCCTTCACCAATGATTTGACCAACAGTCAAACGTGGATTAAGTGAAGAATAAGGATCTTGGAAAATAATCTGTAATTCTTGTCGTAACAATCTTACTTCTTCTCCAGTTAGTTTAGCTAAGTCAATTCCAACATCAAGTTGTTCTTCATATAAAGAAAATTGCGGATTACCTTCACACTCTTTGCGCAGCTTTTCGATAGGCTCGGTGGCTTTCTCAACAGCTTTATCAGCTTTTTTCAGTTCGGCCTTTAAACTTTCAACTTGCTGATTAATTTTCGCGATTGCGGTTTGGTTCTCCGCAAATTTAATCTCCTTCTTTTTATTCTCTAACAACTCAATTTTTCGGATAACCTTAGCTGAATGCCGTTGGTGCTTGTATAGCTCCTTCAATAATTTGGATACTATATTTAGATCTTTATTTGTCAATAACCCACCAGCAATACGGAACATATTGCGATAAGTATTCTCTAATTCTGCACGATCTTTTTCAAGCTTTACAATGAGCTTTCCACGTTCAATCTCATCTGCTTGAGCATCAACTTGAGTTTCTAATTTTTCAATTTCTTCTTTATCTTTCAAATACCTTGGATACTCTTTCGACAATGAATCGAGCACTTCATCGATGTATTTAGGTGCTATATCAGCAATTGTCTTTCCATAATAAAGAGTACTACCCTCAGTTTGATCATAAAGCTGTAGGATTGTACGTCCAAATGTAGATTTACCACACCCGGATTCTCCAACCAAACCTAATGTTTCACCTTCATAGATATCAATCGAGATACCATCATTAGCTTTAATAAATAAACGATGGCGTTGGAATAGTGAACGCTTCTTAAGTGGGAAGTGTTTTTTAAGATTGCGAATTCGCAGTAATATTTTTTGTTCTTTAGCCATTGCTTCTCACTCCTTTCTTCGGATAGAAGCATCTGATGGATTGCTTATCACTGATATGAACTAGTTCAGGTTCTTCATTATGGCACTTGTCAGTGGCATACTTACAGCGCGGAGCAAATTTACATCCTACTGGAAGATCCAACGGATGTGGAACTGATCCTTGAATTGCATCTAATTTAGTACCACGTTCTGAACTAAGACTTGGAATCGATGATAGCAAACCTTCTGTATAAGGATGTGAGTACTCACTCTTGTTGCCAAAGATAAAATCAACTGGTGCACTCTCAACAACTTGTCCACAATACATAACAGCAACATCATCTGCCATTTGGTTAATAACACCCAAATCATGAGTAATAAACAAAATGGATGTTTTGAATTCTTTTTTAAGATCATTCATCAAACGCAAAATTTGTGCTTGAATCGTAACATCTAGAGCAGTTGTTGGTTCATCAGCGATTAAAAGTTTTGGACGACAAGCTAATGCCATCGCAATCATCACACGTTGACTCATTCCACCAGAAAGTTGGAAAGGATACTGATAAATTAGTTCCTCTGCATTAGGGATTTTAACTGCTTTTAACATTTCAATCGATGTTTTTGTTGCTTCATCCTTCGTCATACCTTGGTGAAGCATTAATACTTCACTGATTTGACGATTAACAGTAAAAACAGGGTTAAGGCTTGTCATAGGTTCTTGGAAAATCATCGAGATGTCATTTCCACGAATTTTACGAAGCTCATTTTCAGACATTGTTGAAAGATTTTTTCCTTCAAAAATGACTTCACCTTCATAAATTTTTTGGTTTGGTTCAAACAACTTTAAAATACTCATAGCTGTCTGGCTTTTACCACTACCAGACTCACCAACAACACCTAGAGTTTTTCCTTCTTCAACTGTTAATGAAACACCATTAACTGCTTTGATTAGTCCTCTACGAGTTGTAAAATAAGTATGTAAGTTTTTAATTTCTAATAGGTTCAAAAGGTTCACCTCTACTTTTCAACACTTTTAGGATCCATGGCTTCTCGAAGGCCATCTCCTACAAGGTTAACGCTTAACGCTGCTAATAATACTGCTAAAGCTGGTAAAATCCAACGCCACCAGAATTGTTCAATAACTTCTGAAGCTTGTGCCCCAGTGAGCATATTACCCCATGATGGACTTGGCGGAATAACACCGAATCCTAAGAATGATAATCCTGCTTCTGTCAATAATGTACCTGCATA
Organism: uncultured Erysipelothrix sp.; assembly: GCA_964350055.1. Lineage (GTDB taxonomy): Bacteria > Bacillota_I > Bacilli_A > Erysipelotrichales > Erysipelotrichaceae > UBA6182. Next base: position 11,054 of record CAYGIY010000022.1, on the reverse strand, counting down.
GCTTAGTGTCATACTAACTAATACAACATTAATGACATTTGGTAAAATGTGTCGAATGATAATGACTCGTGAACGAATGCCTAGTGCTCTTGCAGCTAGAACAAAGTCCTTCTCTCTTTCAGCCAGAATTTGTCCCCGAACAAGTCGAGATAAGCCTGGCCAACTGAGTACTCCCAAAATCACCATCACCATCAGTATTCGCTGTTCTTGAGTTAAATTACCTGCTAAGAAAGTTGAAAGTGTAATAACAAGTGGCAAAAATGGGAATGATGCAACAATTTCTGCAAAACGCATAAGTAAATTATCTAACCATTTTCCATAAAAACCAGCCACCATGCCAACTGTAACACCGATGAATGTCGCGATGATAACCGCAACAAATCCTACGGTCATAGTGATACGTCCACCATGCATAAGTCTTGTCAACATGTCTCGTCCTGATTGATCAGATCCTAATAAGAAACCATTAAGTCCCCAAGCTTCAATTTTCCCATCTGCAGTGATGGCATAATTCGCATAATAATCAGCATAAGAAGCAATTACTTCTTTGTTCTCTAGGTTTCTAGGAAACTCTGTTAATCCGAAAAGGTCAGCTCCCCATGAATAGATTTTTCCATTTATATCAATCGCATGAAAATGTCTTCTACCTGCTTCGACACTTGTCACTTGAATCCGATTTGGATTATTAGGGTTTATTGCCTCAGGAATTGCAACCATATTTGATCCTGAATCTCCCCAAATATGAATTTTACCTTGGTTATCAACAGCTGCTGCAGTACGATTTGCTGCTGCAATATCAACGATAGTCAAAGAACCATCAGTAAGCTCATTTGGTATTTGAGACAATTGTGTGCCACGTTCGCCAACATAACCAACTGTTCCATCTTCTAACAGTAGCACAATACTAAATGCAGATGTTTGTATGCTTTGTATTCTTCCTTGATAAATTGTAGGGACAATGTCAACTTTAGATTGAAGCGTTGAACCCCAAGCATATAAGTTTCCTCGATCAGTTAATACAACCGAATAAAGGTCACCGCCACCAATATCTACAACACTTTGCATCATTAGTAATGGTGCAATTTCAGCAGGTATGTTACCTTGTCCGTGATTATTTTGCCCCCAAGCATAAACTTTTCCTGTCGAGGATAACGCAAGAATATGCTGATCACCTGCTGCAACGCGGACAATTTCCACTCCAATTAAGTCAGTCGGGATGTTTTTAACGCCTGTTTGATCAGTACCCCATACGTAAACTTTACCACGCTCATCAACAGCTACTGAAAAAGAGCGACCAACTGAAATATCACGTACTCCATTTCTCTCGAGTTCACTTGGAAATCTTAAAAAATTACTTGATGGAGGTAAATTACGCAATACTGATTCGCCGGCATAAATATCTAGTGGTCGCAACCATGATCCCAAAAAGACAAATAACAACATCGCGATAAAGATTGTTAATCCGATTATAGATAATTTCTTTCTAAAGAAATTGCGTACAATGAGTTTTGCAGGACTCATAACAGCTTCTTCTTCTAAAATGCTAAGTTGCTTCCTTTGACCACCAAAAGTAAATAATGACCCAACGGTTTGACCAAAGGATTTTAAAGCTTTTAATAATTCATTTTCTTTTTTATTTTTTGCCATATAATCCTCCTAATCCAACTTAACTCTTGGGTCAACTACAGCATATCCAATATCCATAATTAGGTTTGCTGCAAGTGCAAGAACGGCATAAAACATATTCATTGTTAAAACAACCATATAATCTCTATTATTCAATGACTGAATCAAAACATTACCAATTCCATTCCATGCAAATATGCTTTCGGTAATTGCCGATCCACTAAACAGAATAACTAATGAACTTGAAACAAGTGTGACAACTGGAATTAATGCATTTCTAAATGCGTGAGAATAAACTACTACCTTCTCAGATAACCCTTTAGAACGTGCAGTTCGAATAAAGTCACGACCAATGATATCAATCATCGCGTTACGAACATAACGTATTGTTCCTGCCAAACTACCAATTGTGAGTGTTGTTACAGGTAAGATTAAATACCTAGTCCATGCCATGTAGTAAGCAAAGCTACCATCATCCACCATAAATGGCATACCACCAGCAGGCAACAATCTTAATCTAATGGCAACAAAAAATATTAACCCTAATCCAATAAAGAATGTGGGTATTGACAATCCAACGAGTGAAAAAACTTGCCAGAAGGAATCAAAGAAAGAATGTCGTTTGACGGCCGATTTAATTCCTACTGGTATGGATATCATAAATGCAAAAATAACTGAAAATACATTCAAGAAAATTGAATTTTTCAGTGGTGTTCTAATTACATCTGCAACTGGACGATTATATGTACTTGAAGTACCAAAATCACCACTAGCTGTGTTAACAACCCATGCAACATACTGCTCAGGTAAAGATTTGTTTAAACCTAGGCGTTCTGAATACATATCATAGAACTGTTGACGTTGGGATTCTGATCGTAAGTCCGGTGGTAACATTAACAGCACTGGATCTCCTGGCATGATTTTAAACATCCCAAACAGAACAAGTGAAATAATGAATACAACTGGAATCAACGAAATGAATCGCCTAACCAAAAACTTAAACATATAGGCCTCCTTTAACAGAAAATTAAAGGTGATAGCAAGAACTATCCCCTTTAATTTCAATTCAGTTCATAATCTAACTAGTAACTTTTATAAACTATTCTTTGACTTCAACATCAACCATAGCTCTTGCCCAACCATAGAATGGTGTGGTATTTAAGCCACTGACGCGTTTGTTGAATACATCGAAGTACTCGTTAGAGTAGATTGGTAATACTGGTAACATTTCATTCCAATATACTTGATATTCGAACCAAGCATCTAAATACTCATCTCTTTGTTCTGGATCAAGGTTTCTCATTTTTTCAATCAAACGGTCAAATTCAGGATCATTTGTTTGAGTAGCATTCATCCAAGTACCTAACATGTCTGAATGTAATGAGTAATAAGGATCATATGCATCTGCAAAACCAGTTGCTAAGTTAAACGAATGATACTTACGCTCAGACTCATCTAACATATAAGCATAGTAGTAGTTGTTAAGTAGTGCTTGGAAGTCACCATAAGTAAGTTCAAAGTCAATACCTGCAAATTGCATTGCTTCTGGCCATTTAGCGCCAATTAGGTCTGTAATTTCATTGTCAATTGTACCGAAGTGTTCAATTTTTAGTCTTGTACCTTCAGCATCATGACGCCAGTAACCAGCTTCAGCTTTATCAACATCCCAAGGTGTCACACCATCAGCTTCAAATTTGAATGGAGATTGGTCTAATAATTCATTAGCTCTGTCAACATTCAATGTGAAGTTCTCAAGTGTTTCATCGATTTCTGCAGCTTTTGCTACATACATCCACTGTGCCAATCCAAATTCACCGTTTGTGATTGCACCATAGCCTCCAAGAATATTAATTAAGAATTCATTTCTATCGATTAAGTAAGCAAGCGCTTTACGAACTTCTGGGAATTGAGTAGGACCAAAGTCATTTGTAAATGCGATCATACCATAACCATTACGTTTGTAAGAAATCAAATCAGCTTGATCAGATGAACGAGCTTTTTCAATTTTAGCACCTTCAATAACACCAGCAACGATATCAACATCACCACTGATTACTAAGTCAACATCCAATGTTTGGTTAATATAACGTACGATAACGTTAGCAACTTTTGGTTTGTGACCACGGAAATCACCAGGGTAATTTTCGTTAAATACTAATGTAACTGTATCATTTTCGTAAGAAACGAAACTGTACATACCAGCTGTAACTGTTGGAGCAAAACGTTCTGTTGTTGCAACTTTTTCAGCAGCAGCTGTTAAGTTTCCACTAACACTTTTACCATCTGCAGCAAGTTCTAAGCCCTCGCCCCAAACGTGTAATGGTGTAGCACCATAAGCAACCCAAGCAACTTCGTAGAAGTATGGTAGGTTTTCAGCAGCGATTGTTAGTGAGAATGTCTTATCATCTACTAACTCAATCCCTTCAAATACATCGGTATCACCGTCATTATAAGCTTCATAACCAACTAGGTTTTGACCTGCTGTTGAAGAAGCACCTGCTTCACGCCATGCTGGTGAAGCCGAGAATAGGATACCAAATACATAGTCTTTAGCTGTTACTGGTTCTCCATCGTTCCATTTAAGGTTCGTTTGAAGTTCAAATGTATAGGTTTTGTTACCTTCATTGTCTTCAGATGTCGCCAAGTCTTTTACAACTGTTGGATTTAGAACGAATTCGCCGTTTTGGTTAACAGCGTATGTTTCTAATCCTTCACCAATTAAACGACGTACGGATAAGTCGTAAGAGTTGTTACCAAATCCAGCAACGAAATCACCATTCATCGCAGGTGTTCCAACGATAACGGTACCCTCTGGTGCAGCAGTTTGACATGCTGACATGGATAAAGCCAGTATTGCTATAACTACTAATGACAATACTTTTTTCATTTATTCTCCTCCTTTTTTTGAGAGATACAGATCCCATCTGTATTGAATACATTATAGTGAACGTTATGTGAAAAGTCAAGAAAAACAGAAACATTTTGCTGGATATTGTAAATTGTTACACAAACAGGAATGTAAATTTTCATTGTTATTTTATTCACTATATAAAGGTTTTTTGCGATGTAATTAATCATAATATTTACATTTTTGCTTAATGATGGCATAATAATGCGGCATGGAGGAATACCCAAGAGGCTGAAGGGGTCGGTTTCGAAAACCGATAGGAGTTTACGCTCGCGCGGGTTCAAATCCTGCTTCCTCCGCCATTTATAAACAAAATGCGACTTGAGTCGCATTTTTCTATTTCTTCAAATAATAAGGATATGTATACGCTTGTAGCCCATCTTTATAAACAAGAGCAGGTTCTCCGACTGTTAATGGTCTCATATAATCAAGAGCCTCTTGAGTAACACCTCTATACTCTTCAAGCATCCATTCTTCTGGGAAATTTTTGACATGATTTGCGACATTGCTCGCATCTGTTGAAAAGTAATCAACATTATACTCATCTCCTGCTACGCGTGTAACACCAACCATTTTTCCTGTAAATGCCAGATCCATCGAGCGCATATGAGCTGACATTCCTAATTTAAATGATTCTTCCACATCAGTGAGTGATTGATCAGTTGTATGACAACGTTGTGCAGTAGACAAATCTTGAACTTTAACACGATTTGCTACTTCTGAATCTAGTATTATTTCACGTATCGCTTGACCAGCACCACCAAGTACAGCATGACCAAAACCATCATTTTTTGCTTCACCGGCAGATAAATATCGACCATCTTCATAACGAACACCTTCTGAAACAACGACATAGCATTTATTCTTCTCATCAATGTTTCTTTTTACGGCTTTTAGAAACTTCTCTTTATCAAATGCTACTTCAGGTAGTACAAGTACATCAACAATTCCACTTAAACATGCAGATGCTGCTAACCAACCAGCATCACGACCCATTGTTTCTAATACGAATACTTCTTGACGTGTGTAAACATTGACATCTAACCATGTTTGTAATGCTGTGTTAGAGATAAACTTTGCAGCACTACCAAATCCAGGACAATGATCAGTAACCATCAAATCATTATCTACTGTCTTTGGACAACCGACAAATCGACAGTCTGTAATGTTGTGTTTTTTTGCATACTCACTTAATGAAGCGACGGTATCCATAGAGTCATTTCCACCAACATAAAACATTGTTTCAATATTGTACTTTCTAAGCACTTGAATAATTCTCTCAAAATCAGCAATATTCTCTCTTTTTAATTTGTAACGACAAGAACCTAATGTGCTTGCCGGAGTTTGCTTTAAAACTAAATTCTCTTGATCTGTCATGTTGGTTAAATCCACCAACAACTCTTCTAAAATACCTTCAACCCCATGCAACCCACCATAAACAGTGTCATAGATTGGATTTAGTTGATTTGCCTTAACAATACCTGCAACGGTGGCATTGATCACAGATGTAGGACCACCAGATTGCGCTACTAAACAATTAGCCATAATTTCCTCCTTTTGATACGGTAATTATACACAAAATAAACTCATTAAAAAAGACTGTCAGCACTAAAGTGTTTTTAATGCACGATACATGTAATTCTTGATATCTTCTTCCTTAATTAAACCAACTTTATACTTCCACTTTAAAATAAAGTATGGATCCTCAAGTAGTTTTCTACCTAATAAAACGATATCTGCTTTGTCTTGATCAATGATAGAAGCAATGTCTTCATAAGTCTGAATAAGACCTGCTGTCGCAACCGGAATAGATACTTGTTCTTTAATTGCTGTTGCTAAATTAACCTGGTATAACGGATAAGGTTCAAATGGCATATTGACAAACCCACCACTAGAAACATTAATTAACGACACTTTTAACGCTTCGAGTTTTTTTGATACTTCAATCAAATCTTCAATATGATTGCCATTTTCATCATATTCTTCCCCACTAATGCGAACAAACACAGGGCCATCAAACTCATGAATCACAGCCTTAACTATTTCTTCTAAAAACAAGAAACGATTTTGTCCATAAATATCTGTTCTTTGATTTGTTAATGGGGATAAGAATTGATTGATTAAATACCCATGAGCTCCATGAACCTCAATGAAGTCATACCCAATATTTCGAGCTGTTTTTGCTGCAGCAGCAAAATCATTAATTATTTTGTTTATATCTTCTATCGATGCTTCAACAACATCTTCATCTTTGCTAGGTCCTATCTTTGTGATGCCATGATGTTTAGACTTTTTCCCTGCATGATTTAACTGAATCCCAATCTTAGTATGATAGCGATGAACTAAATCAACTAAATGTGTCAATGCTTCTTTTTGTCTAGGTTTGTATATGCCTAAACAAAAATCACTTATATAACCTTGCTCATTAATTGCAGTTGCTTCTTGAATAATAAACCCTGGCTGACCTAATGCTAAATTTGCATAATGTGCAAAATGAAAATCATTTGCAACACCATCTTTAGCTTCACATAAAAATGTACACATTGGTGCAACACCGACTCGATTATCAATTTTCATATCCTTTATTTTCATTGGTTCAAACGTCTTCATTTTCTTCCTCCTCATTTAATTCTTCTATTAACGATTCCCATTCTCTTAGAAAATGGTTGATTTCATTGTGCTTTTCATCAATCCTATGATTCAACTCATTCATTTTTTCAAAATCGTGATAATAGTCTGGATCGTATCGTTTTTCTCTTAATTGCTCTAAATCTTCTTCAGCGTCTGTGATGCTCTTTTCAAGTTTTTTTACTTTTTTTTCTAGCACCTTCTTCTCTTGTCGCTTTTTGATTTGTTGAATCTTCTTGTCTTTCTTTATTACTTCCTCTTGTTGTTGAGTTGATAATATTGGTTCTTTTAAGTCTTGAATTGGAAGTTTGTTTTCATCGAAGTACCAAATTGTATCGGCAATTGCATCAATGAAATATCTATCGTGTGATACAAACAGCAATGTTCCACTGTATTCTTTTAAGCTCATTTCAAGTGCTTCTTTTGCTTGAATATCCAAATGATTTGTTGGCTCATCCAATACAAGGAAATTAGCCTTTTTTAACATTAATTTAGCTAAGGTTAACCTTACTTTTTCTCCTCCGGAACAATCTGACACTTGTTTAAACACATCATCTTGTGTAAAAAGAAATTGTCCTAGAACCTTCCTAATATCTGTTTTATCTAGATTTTCAAACTCATCCCATACTTCTTCAAGTACTGTTTTATGAGAGTTTAATTGAGCTAGTTGTTGATCAAAATATCCTATTTCTATTTGATGACCAAACACCATTTCACCACTTAGTATTGGAAGTGTCCCAGCAATACTTCGAAGTAATGTTGATTTTCCAACTCCATTTCTTCCAACGATGGCAATCTTTTGATTTCTAAAAATTGAACATGTAATTTTTGCAAGTGGTTGATCATAACCTATCTCAACTTGATCTAATAAGCAAACTTCTTTTGCACCTCTAAGCCGTGGTTCAAATATGACACTAAAGGAACGGTGATCACTGCTTGGCTTCTCAATTTTTTCCATTCGATCCAAGTATTTAATCTTAGACTGTGCAAATGCAGCTTTGTTCTTCTTGTATCTAAACTTCTCGATCAACTGTTCTAATCTGGCAATGTCTTTTTGTTGTTGTGCATAAGCTTTTTCTTGTTTTTCGATTTGATTATTCCGAAGTGTTACATAGGCACTATAATTGCCAGGATAACGAGTGATTTTCTTGTTTTCAATTGCGAGAATGTTTTGAGCCACTTTGTCGATAAATTTCCGATCATGTGAAACAAAGATTACTGCTCTAGGATATGCATATAGAAAGCTTTCTAACCACTCAATCATCTCTAGATCAAGATGATTTGTCGGTTCATCCAATACAAGAATATCAGGAAAAGATAACAATAGCTTCGCTAATGCCAATCTTGTTTTTTGACCACCAGAAAATTCTTTTATCACACGGTTTTTATCTTTTTTTTCAAAGCCCATTTTTGATAAAACTGTTTCCATTTGTGATTGTATATAATACCCACCAAAATTTTCAAACTCATTGGTGAGTCTTGCGTAACGATCTAAGAATTTTTGATTTGTTGGATCGAAAGATAATTCTTCTTCTGATGCTTTTATCTCTTCTTTGAGACGATTAAGTTTTTCAAAAACTTCTTCAAAATGCTCGCCAACCGTCTTGTTTTCTTCTTCAAAGGCCATTTGCCTAAGATATCCTATTTTCACTTGTTTTGAAACAATAATATTGCCTTCATCTAAAGTTTCTTCTTTGGTAATCATTTTCAACAACGTTGTTTTTCCTGAACCATTGGGTCCTACAATGGCAATTTTCTCATTTTCCTTGATTAAAAGTGAGCAATCGAAAAAAACATCTGTTGTTCCAAACGACTTTTTTGCACGATCTATTTTAATCAGCATCTTCATCTACCTTATCTAATTGAAAATAATTAACAAATCCTTGAACCGTTTGCTGTGCATATAACTCATATTCATCTAACCAATATTCAACACTTGATGGATGGGTGAGATAAATATACTCAATCGTTAATGTTTGTATTCCTCGACGATTATTCAAAGCAAATTCAGAATTTTCTTCTTGGGCTTTTTCAGAGAAAGTTGCAGCAGTTAATGCTTTACCTCCTGATTCACGAATTACCATTCTACCATCAAATCCATTTGCGCGACCACTTGGAACGACTCCTGGAATGTTTCCTGTACCGCTAACACCGGTTGATTGCAACCTTGTATTTTCAATTAACTGTCTAAAAACAGCTGATGCTAATCGTGGAGATGAATATGAAGAATAGACAATCTGAGTTCCTAAAGCATTCGAATTATCTGAACCAACGAGTTGAACTTCAATGTAATATTTAGCTTGACTATCATATGCACGATTTAATCGTCCATCTTCGTTATATGTATTCACAGCTTCGTCTTCGCCACGAGTAAGCAATACATTCAGTCCATACTTTTCAAATTCATTTTTTAAGGCAATGGCCATTTTGTAGTTTTCTTGTGCTTCAATTAGGTCATTAGCTCTAACACCTAAATCTAACCAATTATTGTCATAATTCTGATGTCCAGGATCAATGACAATGTCATATATTTCTTCTGGTAATTCTGTAGGAGTAACTTCTAAAAAGAAGTAATTACGATCAAATGTGCGATCACCTTCTTGATCTAATTCTAATAGATAGGCATCGCCTATTAATCTGACTTGTTTTGTGTCATCTTGCCTATTTATGGTATGAAAAATCTCCTCTAAGAAACCGTTGGTAAATAAGCGATGCCGTTGCAAGTTATGCATGACATACACTTCATAAAAACCAATTGGTAAATCTTCCATTGGTATTTGGCCATCCACATTAGCCTCAATCATATATACTCTCTCAATGTCATCACATAAGTTTACCAGTATCATTGTCTTGCCTACAAATAAATCACGATTAAACATATCATATGTTTCATTAAATAAACTTAATGTTTCACCATAAGTAAAATAGTCATTGACTTCCAACATATATTCAAATGCTCTGTCTTCAAATAATGCTCGCGATTCTTGAGGTGAAAAATCACAGATTGTTTTATGGAATACTGGTTCTTGTTGAGATTTAATAAAAAATGAGATCCCTGCATAGGACATCAACACAACTAAAACTAGCAATGGTATTGCTATTTTTTTGTTTAGTTTCAACTTTTTTCTTTTTGGTACTGGTCTTAAAGGGGCATATGTCATGGGCGGTCACCATCTAATACTATATCAATGATATGCTTAGGTTGTCTATCTTCTTTCTTAGGAAGATTACGGAAATTTTGACCAATCGCAACTTCTAGATATGATTCAATATTCCTTGCAGTTGGAAAAAGTGAGTCTTCAAAGTTCATTCGCTTTGTGGGGTATATGTCATCTTTACGAAAGCGAAATGGTTTTAGTGGATTTTTAAATGTCCATGTGAGATCAAAACCGATATATATTGAATTTTTGCAAATTTTTGAGTATAGTCTAGCATTCCATTTAAACCATGATTTTAACCACGTTGGATTTACACTCATGTTTTCAAATATGATAATTAATGGCATCAAACATACATTAAGTAGTCTTAATGGTAAATCGATAACTACATGTTTTGAAACGGGGGAATAGACAAAAACATCAATAAACAAACCGTCAGAATCTTCACATTTATTTTTTAATAAATGATTTACTTCTTTTACATAAGTTCCTTTTTTTCTTATTTTCATTCCAGGAACACAAACATTATAACAACGATCTATCTCATAAGCATGAATTGTGTATTTGTTTGCCAAAACTTCTGGTGCAACTTTGATAAAACGTGCAAAATCATCATCAAGCATTGCGATATCAACATCATCATCCCACGGAATAAACCCTTGATGACGAAAAGCGCCTAGCGCTGATCCCCCATTTAAAAAATATGGAATGTCATACTTTACACATACTGCATC
>CAYGIY010000021.1:0-14090 GCA_964350055.1 uncultured Erysipelothrix sp. | reverse complement strand
AAAACACACATTATATAAAACAGCAAACGAACAGGTGATGCGTTCACTGCGTTATGCTTATCGTGATCGTAAACAATTAAAACGTGAAATGCGTAAATTGTGGATTGCACGTATTAATGCTGCAGCACGTCAAAATGATATTAGTTATTCTCAACTAATGCATGGTTTACGTTTGGCAAATATTGAAGTTAATCGTAAAATGTTATCAGAAATTGCGATTTCAGATCCTTCAGGATTTACAGGTATTGTCGATAAAGCTAAAAAAGCGTTAGCTAAGTAAAGGAAAACGTAATGGAAAATGCACGTAAAATTCTCAATGAGTTGTTAGTTGATATGTTTAATCACATTTTAGTGTTGGAAGAAAAAAACTTACAAGACAAAGGTGTCAAGCTCTCAATGAGTGAAGTGCATACCCTTGAAAACATTCAAAAGAGTGAGACTAAGACCATGTCTGATGTGGCTCGTTTATCGCTTGTGACTCAAGGTACGTTAACCGTTGCTGTCAATCGTCTTGAAGATAAAGGCTATATCATTCGAAACAAAGACAAAATTGATCGTCGACTGGTTCGTTTGCAATTGACTCAAGATGCGCTTGATGTATTGAAGATTCATGATAAGTTTCATGAAGAAATGATTGATAGCTTCATCAGTGATTTAAACATTCATGAAGACGTTAACTTAATTCGTAGTTTAGAAAAAATCATGGACTATTTCAGACAAAACTATTGAAGATCGAAAGATCTTCTTTTTTGCACTTAAATATCTTCAAAAAATATGTTGTGATATGATAACAACAAGGAGATTTTTATGAAACACATCTACAAACAAAATGATATGTCACGTCCAATTTTTGTTTTACTGCATGGTACAGGTGGTAATGAACGTGACTTAATCCCATTAGCAGAGATGATTGATCCTCAAGCAAGTTATTTGGGTGTTCTTGGAGAAGTTTCTGAACAAGGCATGCCTCGATTCTTTAAAAGACTATCTGAAGGTGTCTTTGATGAAGAGGATTTGGTTTATCGAACGAAACGTTTGCATGATTTTTTGCTTCAAGCAGCAAAAGATTATCAATTTAACTTTAACAAGATTATCTTGTTAGGTTACTCAAATGGCGCTAATATGGCACAAAGTCTCTTATTGCATTATCCTGGATTTTATCGTCAGGCAATGTTGCATCATCCGATGAATGTTAGAAAAGAAGTTCCTTTTTCTGATTTATCTCATACAAGTATTTTTATCGGTGCAGGATCATTTGATCCGCTCTGTCCAATTGAGGAAACTCATTATTTAGAGGAACGCCTACTAAAAGCACATGCAAAGGTGCATGTGCATATTGAAATGGCTGGTCATGAACTAACACGAAATGAATTAATTGAAGCGATTGATTGGTATCAAAAGTTATCGATTTAATTGTTGATGAATCAATTCAAAAGCCTGTTTTTTATCTAAAGCTATTGTTGCATAAATAGCTTTTTTTCTTTGCTTGTGCATCATTTGTGCCCAACAACACCATAAAATGTGATGAAAAGCTTCCCAATACAGTAATGTTTCCTGAAGGTTAGTAGGGTAATTCTTATTAAAGTAAGCTTCAAGGAATTGATCTCTGAAAATTGGATCGGTAATATTGTTTTCACTTAAAAATGAGGTTACATCAAATAGAGGATCGTTATCACCGGCATACTCATAATCAAGCAAGTAATCACGGGATTGATGAAACCCAATATTATCAGGCACCCAATCATTATGACAAAGCGTTGAGACAACACGATTCTTTTTTATAAAATCTAAGTATGGTTTTGCTAATGATTCTAATATCAATGGCTTTTGCACATGTTTGCGATAGGTTTTATAAGTTTTCAATGGATCAAATTCATGGTCGATCGTTTTATTTAGTGCGTGTAGTTTTCTCATCAAATGTCCGACACGTGCGTATTTATCAAACTGCTTGTTTTCATTAAATCCATCTAACTCTTCAACAAACTTAGTGACTTTTATACCTGTTGTTTCATCATAATACACGGTAATAACATCTATATCTGCATCTTTTATCAAGGTTAATGCTTTTTTTTCTGCTTGATAATCAACCACATGTTCACTGTTTTTGTAGGGGATACGAAGTATGTAATGTTGCCCTAAGATAGTGATTTTAAAGTTTTGATTGGTGAGTCCTTTCTCTACTTTTTCAATAGCTGTTGCATCTGCATTGAATATCTGTTGAATAATCTTTTCAATCATAAGCATCCTCCCATAGCATAGTGTAACCTTTTTTGATAAAATAATAAAGTGAACCAGTTAAACGTATGCTTAATGACCTTCAATGTGTCATATGTCCATAAAAATCTAGCCCTTCGATGGCTCTATGTCACCAATCCACAGCATCATGCTTTCATCAAGGAATACACCTTAAAAACCGAGTTTGAGGATGTCCTTCAAATGATTGATCAAGAAAGTGTTGATGTAATCGGGATGAGTGTGTATATTTTTAATCATGAAAAAAGTGCGTCCTTTATTCAAATGATCAAGCAAAAGCGACCACATGTGCGTGTGATATGTGGTGGACCTGAAGTAACATATCAAGTCAAACAATGGCTTGCATATGGTGTGGATGCGATCATTCGTGGTGAAGGTGAGTTTATTTTTTGGGATGCTGTCAATGGGATTAAACAATCTGGAATTGCAACCAAAGACAACCCAAAAACATCTATTGTAAGTGCGGATATTCATTTATTGGAAACTTATGAAAACCCATATTTTCTTGACTTTGACCGACAAGATGAAGCCAATCGTTATTTATACATGGAAGCTTCAAGAGGTTGCCCGTTTTCGTGTACATATTGCATGGCTGGTATTGAACACAAGGTTCGCTATTTTTCGATGGAATACATGAAAAAAGTGCTACAACAATTGGAATCTTCTAATGTCAGAAAAGTAAAATTTTTAGATCGAACATTCAATGTGATGCCAAAAAGAGCACTTTCATTAATCCAACTCCTTAATGAAATCGATCGAGAGTTTAATGTGCAATTGGAGTTGGAAGTCTCGATTTGGGATAGTGGTCTACATCAGTATTTTCTAAAACATGGTAAACGCAGTCGCTTTCGTTTTGAAATCGGTGTTCAAACATTTTTAGAGCAAACATTAGAAGTTGTTAAAAGAAAGCAAAACAATGAGATGGTAGAGCATGTCATTGCATCGCTAACAAAAGCGGGTTATGTTGTGCATGCGGATTTAATTGGGGGGCTACCTTTTGAGTCATACTATCATTTTAAAAAGTCATTTATGCGTCTGTTTAAAACACAACCAAGTGAAATTCAATTAGGTATTTTAAAAATATTACCTGGAACAGCTCTAGCCAAACAAGCCGATGCTTTAGATATTCACTATGACCATTTACCACCTTATACCATTTTAGAAAATCATTGGATGAGTAGTCATGATATTAAACGCCTACACCAAGTTGCCCTTGCCATTGAAAAAACATACAATCGTCCGATATGCAAATCCCTTTATCTTTACATAGAACAACATACAATTGATTTGTTTGAATTGCTTGTTTTGATTGGTTTAAAAATAGAAGAATTGAATCATCCATATCAATTATCAGATGTCATTAACATTGTTATTGATCAGGCATCAACCATAATGAGCAAGGATTTAATTATCGCTGCTATTGCGATAGATTTTGGTCGATATCATAGGAGTAAACCAAAAGGATTGCCTTATTTTGATAAACAATCATTGAATCTATCAAGTATGATTACTGATCTTGAAGAGCGTTTATTGCTCAAAAAAGATCAATGGTTATCCAGTGCTTGGGTATATCCTGCCTTAATTGAACATGAGATTGGAATTCAATGGATTGTGTATCCACAACAGAAACGTTATTATTATACAAAGAATGGAGAATATCACCATGAAGAAGACCATTTTACTAGCATCAACTAATCAAGGAAAAACAATGGAATACCAAGCCATGTTGAGTCTTTTTGGTTATGATGTAATCAATCTAAAGGACATTGGATTTGAGCAAGAAATTCCCGAAGATTTTGATGATTATAAGGACAATGCAATCCATAAAATTAACGTGATATCAAATGTATATCAAGGTATTATAATAGCTGATGATAGCGGTTTTGAAATTGCTGCGTTGGATTATAAACCAGGTGTCCATTCAGCTCGTTTTTTACCAGAACTGTCATATCTTGAGAAAAACCAAACCGTCATTGATACTTTAAAACATCATGAAGATCGTAGTGCTGCATTTGTATGCGCATTGGCGTGCTTAGTTGATGATAAAATATGGGTGAGTGTGAATCGTTGTTATGGTTCAATTGCACAGAAGGTACAAAAAGGGCATGGTTTTGGATATGATCCCATCTTTATCCCATTTGGTTTTGACAAACCATTTTCATTATTAGACCCATCCATAAAAAACCAGATCTCACATCGTGCACTTGCAACCAAGGCATTGATCAACTACTTAGATCATATAGGAGTGTAGTAAATGAAAAAGATATTAGCTGTTGCGATTGTGGCATTCTTTATCGCAAATTTTGCCACTGCAGTTCAATTGGTTGCTTTTGATCGAGGCTTTTTTGAGTCATTTTATCAGTCCAATCAAACAGCAGAAAAATTAGAGATGTCATTTTTAGACTTAATGAGAGCAACCGATCATTTATTAGATTATATCAAAGGCCAACAGGATGACTTAGAACTGCACGTCATGGTAAATGATCAATCGGTTCGTATGTATAATCAGCGAGAAATTGATCATATGGTAGATGTCAAACAGCTTTTTTCGACATTAGTTGTTGTTCAAATCGTAAGTTATCTTATCTTTTTTGTGACAATATTTGTCTTATACTTGATTAACAGAGAACGATTAAGACTCATGCTTTTTGATGCAACTAAATTGGCTATTTTCTATTTTGGCGGTATGGTGGGTTTAATTGTGCTTTTTGCAATTATTGATTTTAATTGGTTTTGGAATGTCTTTCATCAAGTGTTATTTGATAATGATTTATGGTTACTCAATCCAATGACAGATCGTATGATTGTCATGGTACCGTTGGCATTTTTCCAAAAAATGATTGCTTGGATTATTGGCTTATGGGTCATGAGTGTTGCAGTATGGCTATTGTTAACACGGTTTATTTCAAAAAGGAAACTAATATGATACATATTGTCTTATATGAACCTGAAATCCCTCAAAATACAGGGAATATACTAAGGAGTTGCATTGCCTTTAATGCTACTTTGCACGTGATTCATCCTTTAGGTTTTTTGTTAAGTCAGCAAGCGTTTAAACGTGCAAAGATGGATTATGGTGATCTTTCAAGTATCATTCAGTATGATGATTGGGATGATTTCTTTGCAAATACGACAGGAAAGAAAATATTCGTGACTCGATATGGCAAACAAACCCCTGATCAAATGAAATACAAACAATATCAAGAGGACATATACATTATCTTTGGTAAGGAAAGCACTGGAATCCCACTAGAACTATTAGCACATCATCAAGAAGATTGCATTCGAATTCCGATGATGCCACAAGCACGTAGCTTGAATTTGGCAAACTCTGTTGCCATCATTTTATATGAAGTTTCTAAGCAATTGGGCTATCCAAGTTTATCAAAGGTAGAAGTACAAAAAGGTGCGGATTGGTTGGACAAACACAAATGAGTATGATTGATCAATGGCTTAATACACCAATAAAACGGTTTAAAATGGCAGTAACATTGTATTTGATACAACTGCTCATCTTTGTCTATGGGCAATTTGTTGTGTTTTATGCGATGATTTCGATTCAATCGAGTCAAGACTTACTAACACTAACCCAACCAAGACTTCGGGTGTTGTATTGGCCATTGGATCTAATTGCGACAGTCATGGACCGCACATTTAGTTTGTTGTCTTTTTTGGATTCACTTTGGCATGTGTTACCTTTTGGTTTTTTTGTGGTGAGTGTTTTGATTGTCTACATCGCATCGTTTGACTTTAAACAAGACGCAAAAAATCATAAACATCAGCTACATATGATGCTGATTACAACCATCACTGTTGTTCAAGTATTTCTAGTTAATTTTTTATTTCTTTATGGTTTTTTTGCGGGAACGGTTGCAAGTGCTATAAATCGTGTTAATATTAGTGGTGTTATCGGTGCAAGCAGTTCAGTTGTCCTTGGATTAACTTTTATTATCATAGGTAGTTTACTATGGATTGACTTGCCAGATCAGAATGAGTGATAAGTTTGTATAATTATACAAACTTGTCTATAATATCCGTGAGGTGATGACATGATTAGCAGCATTAATGATTTTATTTCAATTGCCATCATGGTTGTCATTGTGTTGGTTGTTGTGGCTTCATTTATTCGCTTATTCATTAAGCGTCGTATTCATAAACAAATTCAAGAGGAAATTGAATATTATAAGGAGTGGTAATCGTTGGACAGTCCTCAGATAGGGTTCTATATTGCATTGGTCGTTTTATTGTTTCTTTCAGGTGTGTTTTCAGCAAGTGAAACAGCCTATTCAAGTGTCAATGCCATTCGCCTTAAGCAAATGGCTAAAGCAAATAACAAAAAAGCAAAACGTGCCCTCGATCAGGTAAATCAATACACAAAAGTACTTACAACAATTTTGGTGGGGAATAATATTGTGAATATCTCAGCCACATCATTAGCGACGTATCTTTTTTCTGTGCGTTATAGTGAAGCTGGTGTGTTATATGCCATGGTGGTCATGACTATTTTTATTTTGTTATTTGGGGAAATCATACCAAAAATACTAGCCAAAGAACATGCTGAGCAAATTGTCATGTTGATGAGCTTTACGATTCATTGGTTAATGATCTTACTTCGACCAATTGTCAATTTAGCAGCAGGGGTTCAGAGTCGTTTTATAGATGATGACAATAGAAAAGTAACCGCAACAGAAGATGAACTAGTAGAAATTGTTCAAACAATTGAAATGGAAGGCGTTTTAGATCAAGAAGAACGTGAGTTAATTGAAAGTGCCATTCTATTTGATGATAAAAATGTAAGAGAAGTGATGCGACCGCGGGATGAAGTTGTCTTTCTTTATGACAATGCAACAAAAGACCAAATTATAGATGTCATCTCGACGCACAAGTATTCACGAATCCCTGTCATTAGTTATCAGGGGTTACATGCTGTTGGTATTATTCGAGAGCGTGATGTACTTGATTGTCTACTACTTGATAAACCGATTTCGATGGAGAATTTATTACGTAAAGTAACATTCGTTAGTCAAAGACATCGCCTTCAAACAGCTTTAGAGAAACTTCAAAAGTCACGAGAGCATATGGCAATTGTTGTCGAGAATATGAAAAGCATGAATTTTGTCGGTATTGTTACTTTAGAGGATATCCTTGAGGAAATCGTTGGCGAAATTTATGATGAATATGATGATTTGCCGCGATTTGTTGTTGAAATTGGCCACCATACGTATGAGGTCGATGGTGTAGTACCAATCAAACAATTTTTTGATGATTATCTTGAGGATGAACCAAAACCCAAAACAGAAGCAAAAACGTTTGCAGCATGGATTGATGAATTGGCTCAGGGGACTCGTATTCGAAAAAGTAAAGAGTATATTTATAAGAACATGTCACTTAGAGTATTGGGTGTAAAAGATTATCAAGCTCATAAAATAGAATTAAATGTATATTCCCGCTTAGAAGCGGATGAATAGGAGGGTTTATGTTCGATAGTATTGCTTCTGCCAATGCACCAAAAGCGATTGGTCCATATTCGCAAGCCATCAAATTAGGTGATTTTGTGTATTTATCAGGCCAACTACCTGTAGATCCACAAACAAATGAATTAGTTGATGGTGGCATCATGGAACAAACGTATCAAGTATTTCAAAACATTGAGGCTGTTTTAGCTGAGATGGACTTGGAATTACGCCATATATTGAAGACCACTGTATTTCTCACTGATTTGTCAGATTTTGAGCAAATGAATCATATCTATGCAACCATCATGAGTGAACCATTTCCTGCAAGAAGCACAGTAGGTGTTGCAGCACTTCCAATGGGAGCCAAGATTGAGATTGAATGTGTTGTGATTGATACACTAGCCTATGAGCAAGCGATCAAACATCAACATCATCATGGTGACGGGTGTGCTTGTGGCCATGATCATAGTCACGATCATGATCATGAATGTTGTAAGGATGGTGATTGTGATTGCAATCATGATCATCAACATCAGACACAAGACATTGAATGTGAAGGAAACTGTTGCGGATAACCGCAACTTTTTATTAATTTGAAGGAATCTTTGTTTTTACTGCGAATACTGAAGTAGGTGAAAATAATGAATCTTAAAAAAACGATACTGATGGTGAGTCATCCTCACCAAACAATGCTACTACAAACAGATGGCACAAAAATCATTTCAAAGCAACATGTAAAGACAATATTGAACGAAGCATGTCTTAATTATGGAACGACACTTGAAGGAACATCACAAGCGATTAAGCATCACTTGAAAATTAGGCAGAAATGTCCAATTTGTGTTAGTATTAAACATCATATGATATTTTTTCCAATACCTTTTGATGATGCATCTAGCTATTTGTGGGTTCGATATCATCCACTGATGCATGCACATGCGATATCAAGTCATCAATCAGTGATTCAAATTGGTGAAACTATTCAATTTAGCATTGATGGCAATATTCGGATGATCAAGCGACAAATGCGTCGTTGTCGCACCTATATTGATATCCTTTATACACTTGATGATGAAGTTTCACTTTATTTATCAAAAGGTAATCAGATTGACTTAAAAGATTATATTCAAAGTAGCGATATTTCTAAGTTATCAAAGAAAGGACTTGCTTGTGAAAAACCGTTCACACATTAAATCAATACTGCTTGTTGTATTATCTGCTTTTTTAATGTCTTTTTCTTTAAAAGTATTTATTGAAGCTGGGGGTTTATTTCCAGGTGGATTCACGGGAATCACAGTCATCATTCAACGATTAGCTTTACGTTTTTTTGAGATTGAAATACCATTTGGGATTATATATGTCGTATTGAATGTATATCCAACCATATTAGTATACAAATATGTTGGGAAATGGTTTACACGCTATTCTGTGTTACATATTTTTCTAATTTCCTTTTTTGTATCGACCATACCCACGATGTCAGTGACCTACGATGAGTTTTTAGTGGCAGTATTTGGAGGTGTCATAACGGGTATTGGGGCATCGCTTGCTTTATATGGACAAGCAAGTGGAGGTGGTACAGACTTTATTGCCCTTTACATTTCAAATAAAACCAAACAATCTGCATGGCATTTGATTCTTTATGGGAATATTACAATTCTTATCATGGCTGGAATTCTGTTTGGATGGGAAAAAGCACTATACTCAATGATTTTCCAATTTGTGGCAACACAAGTTGTAAATTCAATGCATAATCGATATAAACTGATGGGTTTACGCATGTTTACAGCCATACCTGATGAGGTGATTCAAGAAATATTGGCTCATAGTCGTCATGGGATTACCAAACTATGGGGTGAGGGTGGTTACACCAAAAAACCACGAGCCATGGTTTATATGGTTGTAAATGCTTATGAAGTCAATGATGTGATTGCAATCGCAAAAGCAACAGATCCAGAGATCTTTATTGATGTCAGCAATATCGAAAGAGTTCATGGAAAATATTATCAAAAACCACTAGATTAAATACTTGCATATCGCAAGTATTTTTCTTGAGAAACAAATATAATGATGTTAAACTAGTTAAGAAACTTAACTAGATAAGGAGAGTCAATGGATCGAAACGAAAAGCAAGCACTCCTTGAATCGCTAGTTGTTAATTTTAAACGGATTCGATTGTTAGAAGCTAAGATGTTCAATAGCAAGAAATATAACAAAGATAAAATCCCATATCATCATTTGATGATACTTCAACAACTAACAGATGAAGGACCAATTCCAATATCAAAAATTAAGCAGGAATATAATGTGTCTGCCTCAGCAGCATCACAATTTGTTAATCACTTAGAAGATGCGGGTTATATTTACCGCATTAAGAATCCTCAAGATCAGCGAAGTTATTTAATTGAACTCTCAGATTTCGGGAAAGAAACAGTTGAAAATTCAACACATTACTTCATACAAGAAACAGAGTTACTTGTTGATTATTTAGGGATTGAAGACACACAGAAATTAGATGAAATTGTTAGAAAGATATTGCAGTTTTGTATGATCATGGAGGAACCAACAAATGAACAAACGTAAAAAAAGATTAATAAAAAGATTAGGTATTATTGCAGGTGTTGTTGCTCTTATTATTGTGGCTGTTTTTTATCAAATCAATCAATCGCAGTCACGCTACATTGAATCACTTGAAACAGTGGTTATTGAACGTGGGGATATTACATTGATGGCGCTTGCTACTGGAAAAGTAACGTCATCTTTAACAGAGTCAATATCGGTTAATGGCACCATAACCGAAGTGATGGTTGCTTTAGGTGATATTGTAGCAGAAGATGAGAAGATTGCTGAATATCGTAATTCCATAGGACAATTGATTGCACTACGGTCACCAATGGATGGCATTATCAGTAAGCTTCCTAGTAATTTGGATAATGAGTTTGTGATTTCTGATCCAAACCAATTACAATTGGTTATCAATATCGCAGAAAGTGACATCTACAAGATTGAAATCAACCAAGAAGCTGAAGTATTCATCGAGGCAATCAATCAATCATTCATTGGAGAGGTGGTAGCCATTAATCCTATTGGAAATACAAGCTTAGATTACACCACATATCCGGTGACTGTTTCTTTTGATCCAAATCAAGAACCAGTTTTGCTTGGGATGAGTGGTAGTGCCTCTATTGAAATTGAAAGCCGAAAAGATATACTTGTTGTGCCTTTTGAAGCAATCATTACAGAGGGGACACAGCGATTTGTGCTTGATGCAACTTGGCGTAATTTTTCTTCAGAACCACAAAAAGATTACTATATTCCCATCACCACTGGTTTTGCTGATGTGTTTAACATTGAAGTTATCGGAACTGGTTTAGATGGTTTAGAGATTATCATTCTGCCAAAGACATCTCAATTCCCATTGTTTATGAGGTCACAATGATAGCTTTAAAAGAAGTGAAAAAGAAATACGTCATGGGTGAAAACATCGTCATGGCCTTAAATGGCATTGATATTGACATACAAGAAGGTGAATTTGTTGCCATTGTAGGACCTTCAGGAAGTGGTAAGTCAACTTTGATGAATGTTATTGGATGCCTGGATGTTGTTTCAGATGGCGAATATGTGTTAAATAATATTCCAATCAAAGATTATGATCAAGATGAACTGGCAGATATTCGAAATCAACAAATTGGATTTGTTTTTCAGCAGTTTAATCTACTAAATAATTTCACAGCAATTGAAAATGTCATGATGCCGATGACATATGCGAAGATGCCAAAGAAACAACGAGAAGAAAAAGCAAAAATGCTTTTAGAACTTGTTGGGTTAGGTGATCGTATGTATCATAAACCAACAGAGCTTTCTGGAGGTGAACAGCAACGTGTTTCAATCGCACGGGCATTGGCCAATGATCCGTCCATTATTCTAGCTGATGAGCCTACAGGAGCGTTAGACTCAACAACAGGGAAAGATGTATTAAAGCAACTAAAGAAACTCAATGAGTCAAATAAAACAGTCGTGATTATTACCCATGATTTAGAAGTTGCATCAATGACAAATCGGATGATAACCTTAAAGGACGGTCAAGTTTTAAGTGATCATCCTATAGGAGAACAGGTATGATAAAAGAGTATTTCGCAATTGCATTTAAATCGGTGTATGCTCATAAAATACGTGCATTACTAACTACACTTGGTGTGATTATCGGGGTTGCATCTGTAATCTTATTGATGTCTTTGGGTAATAGTGCACGTGCCGAAGCTGCTGCACAAATACGTGGCATTGGTTCAAATCTGATATTTGTCAGTGTCAATGACCGTCAAGGGAATCTACCAGATAACTGGTTGGATCAGATTGCTGAATCTGCAAACATCGATGCATTTTCTGAACTTGTGTCAACCAATGTTACCTACACAGTTGAAGGACAATTATCAAATGTATCCATAAGTGGTGTGAATCAATTTTATGCATATGTTAATAGTTTAGATATGAATGAAGGACGATTTATTTCTGAATTTGACATGCAATATGATACACCCGTCGTCGTTTTAGGTTCTAAAATACCTGATTTACTATTTCCAAACCAAGAAGTCATTAACAACACATTGGTGGTAAAAGGAATCCCATTTACGGTTGTTGGAGTAGCAGAAGAACGTGGCACCAATTTTAGTGGTGATAATGATATGATGATCTACATGCCCATATCATATGCAAGTCGTCTTAGTGGATTTGCAAGTCCAAATAAAACGTTTTATATCGCTGCAGAATCAGAGGAAGTGATTGATTTTACTCTAAATCGTGTGTTGACCTACTTAGACTACGTATTGCCATCATCAAATCAGTATTTTGCTTTTTCACAAACGCAAATACTTGGCGTATTAGATACATTAATGGCTCTTTTAACAACATTACTATCGGGTATTGCCTCAATCTCATTAATTGTGGGTGGTATTGGTATTATGAATATTATGCTTGTTACGGTACGTGAACGTACCAAAGAAATCGGCATTCGAAAAGCGCTCGGAGCGCGACAATCTCAAATCTTATCGCAGTTTTTAATTGAAGCGATTATTATCACTTCACTCGGTGGCTTGCTCGGATTATTTGTAAGCTATGTTGGGACCATCATTATTTCAAGTGTGACGGATTTCAACGTATTACTTGGGCTGGATGCAGTGGCCTTATCCTTGATATTTTCTATTACAATAGGAATTATCTTTGGTATTTATCCAGCGTATAAAGCAAGTAAGCTTGAGCCTGTTGAAGCATTGCGATTTGAATAGAAAAAGGTCAAGTAGGGGAAATTCCTTGCTTGACCTTTTTTGTGTTTAGTAGTTTAGAATGATTTTATATGCTGTTTTACTTAAGATTACAATAATAGCGGCAGTTGCTAGTAGTAGCACGACAGCAATCAAATAAGGCAATAAAGTAAAAGTAATAATGTCATTGAGTACGACATAGATAAGCAACGCCGATATTCCAAATGAAGGAATCATCGTAAACAAGAAATTCATGTTTTGTTTAACAGCGGCTTGCTCACTTTCCCATACAAGTTTTGGTCTTAAGACATCAATCAAAATGGAAAAGTAATTGATAAATACAACAGCGATTAAAGCCAGAACTATACTTGTTAAAAACAGTGGAATCGGTAACATCACAAAATAAGAAAGCATGGCAAGAACTACGATGATGCCAAAGATTGAGTAAAAAATACCTGTAGCAACTTTTGCATGCAGCTGCGTCATAATTGACATAGGTATGATTTTCATAAAGTAAACTTGTTGACCTTCGCGCGAGATTGACGTGGATGAAATCATATTTATTGATCCCATCACAAGACCTACTGAAACCGCAACAACAAGTACAAAAACTTGCATGATTGGTTCATTAAATGACACATCAGCAAGCAACAGCATTAGTCCTTCTCTTTGTGAGGGGACAGCAAAAGCGGTTGCACCTAAGATCACAGGTAATAAAAACTGAACAGAGACACAGTTTAAAAAATAAATAGGAGTTCTTAATAATAAAATCGTTTCCTTGAAAAAATAGCGATAAAACGGAGGCAAACATTTTGATGATGAAGACAATTGCTTGTCAGTCAGCACTTTACGTTTTGAGGCTGTTTCATTGATTCCAAGAACACCTCTAAAGTAAAGCAGGTCGGCTAAATATAAAAACACAACAACAATAGCAAATGTTAGCCCAATATAGAGAACAAAATCAAAAATGCTAGGTTTTAAAAGTGCATCAAGTGCAAAAGGATAAGTTAAGAATAAGAAATTAAACATTCCAATGAGTGAATTGTTTCCAGAAATAATAAAATCAATGAGTTGTCCTTCTGTTAATTCTTCTAAACCACCCACTGCAAAATTAATCCACACA
>CAYGIY010000020.1:0-14264 GCA_964350055.1 uncultured Erysipelothrix sp. | reverse complement strand
AGCATACATCATGCTATTCTTTTATATCATCATTTTATGGGTTGGGGCTAAATACACTTACACATTAAATCCTCTTTTTGATATTATCAAAGATACATTCAATCTTTCCCGTAATCATTATGATCGTGTCGGACACTTTGCTCAAGGGTTTGTTCCAGTCTTTTTTGTTAAGGAATATTTGCTACGAAAAAAGCACTTTCAACGCTCATTTTTCTTTTATCTGGTTGTGTTTATGATGATTCTTGCGATTGCAGCATCATGGGAACTACTTGAATTTGCTGCAGCCGTCATTTCAGATCGCCCTGTGGAATATGTATTGGGACTTCAAGGTGATATTTGGGATACGCAATGGGATATGATATATGCACTAATTGGAGCTGCTGTCTCACTGATTACATTTGGAAAATTTCATGATAAGCATATTGCCAAGAAAATGAAGTTGGATCGCTTGAATCGTTGTGATTCAATTATTGAGGAATAATTCCATTCTGTTAGGATGCTTTGCAATAGAAATTTGTTGTTAATTGTTTAAGTGACTGTGGTATGATTTGTTCAACATGGGGAAGCTACTTACTATAAAAACAGGAAAAACCATATGAGCAATAAAATTTTAAAAAATTTACTATATATAATAATTGGCTACTTAAGTGCAACATTTTTTTCTTTGTGGCTGTTTGAAATAAACTGGCCAGAAGCAACGATTATTTTAACATATTTGCTAAGTGTGTTTGTTGTCTCATTGGTAGTTGAAGGTTTCATTTATGGTTTTATTGCTTCCATTGGTTCGGTGGGCTTGTTTAATTTTTTATTCACAGAACCACGCTTTTCTTTAAATGTTGATTCTGTTGAATACTGGTATACATTTGTGATAATGCTTGTTGTCTCAATTATTACAAGCATTTTAGCTCAAAAAATCACCAAGGAAACAAAGATCGCTGATGAAAAAGAAGCGAAAATTAATGTGTTAATTGAAGTTAGCAGAGAATTTTTCCAAGCATTAAATCTAGATGAAGCAGTCAATAACATGATTCAGGGACTATCAAAAAATTTAAGTCAACATGTGTGTGTCGCTATTATAAACATAAGGACACAACAGTTGCAGTTCTACCCTAAAGATAGTGAATTACAAGCAAACTTATTCTTTATTGAACAGTGTTATCAACAATCAGAATTAGTGAAAAAGCAGTTGAGCGATAAAACCACGGATTATTATTTTCCGATTCGTTCAAAAACAGGTTCCCTTGGTGTTTTATGGCTAAATCATCAATCTTTGGATCACTCTCAAATTGAACTTATTGAAGCTTGTTGCTCTCAACTTGCACTAGCAGAAGACCGTCAACATTGGATTGAGAAACAACAAGAATCGCTAATGGAAATTGAACGCGAAAGATTACGTGTACAACTTTTATCAGCAATTTCTCATGACTTGCGAACACCTTTGTCTGGTATTATTGGTACTGTTCAAACAATTCGTGATAATCGCAGTTCGATTGACAACGAATTATTGGAAACACTTTTAAAAAATGTTTATAATGATTCAACATGGTTATTAGAGTCCGTTGAGAACATTCTAAGTCTCATGCGTTTACAAGATCAAAAAGCTCCTTTGGATATTCAATTGTGTTTGGTTGAGGAAATCATTGAAGAAGTGGTGTCGATGTTTGCCAATGTTAGAACTCATGCATTAGAAGTCATCATGCCTGAAAGAGCATTGATGATTGAAGTGGATAGTAATTTGATAGTTAAAGTCCTGGTCAACTTAATTCAAAATGCCATCAAATACGCTCCAGAGCAAACCATAATAACAATTGAAGTTTATGAGAAAAATAAGAAAGTCTATTTTGAAGTTTCTGATGTTGGGCCTGGATTGACAGACAGCGAAAAATTGCGTGTCTTTAATCAATTTTATTCCATTAAATCCAAATCAAAGTTGCATCGCCAAGGTTTAGGGTTAGGTTTATCAATATGTAAAACGATCATTGAAGCACATCAAGGATCGATCCGGGTTGTCAATAATGAACCTCAAGGTGCACGTTTTATATTTACATTGCAAGTAAAGGAACCAGCATATGAGCAAGATTCTAATCATTGAAGATGATTTATCAATACGACAGTTTTTAGCAACACTTTTACGTGCCCAAGATTATGAGGTTGTTGTTGCAGAGGACGGATTGAGTGGTTATCATTTAGCGTTGAGTCATAATCCAGATATTATTCTGCTTGATTTAGGATTACCAGATATCGATGGTATGGAATGGATCAAACAATATCGTGAGATGTTTTCTGCGTCCATCATTGTGGTTACGGCAAAAGATGCACACCCACAAAAAGTGGATGCATTAGATTTGGGAGCAGATGACTATTTGACTAAACCATTTAATCCAGGTGAGTTGTTAGCTCGAATCCGTGTTGCAGTTCGTCATCGTCAACAGCACACAATCAATGAATCAATACTGACACATTTCGAGTATAAAGACCTTGTAGTTGATTATAATCATGGACGTTGTTTTTTAAATGACCAAGAAGTGCATTTGACACCAATCGAGTATCAAACATTGGTTTATTTAACAAAAAATCAAGGTAAAGTTTGCACTTCAACGATGATTATCAAAGCTATTTGGGGAACAACAATCAATGATAGTGATGCCCAAAATCTTAGAGTGGTGATGGCAAACCTGCGACGGAAGCTAAAACAAAAGCCAACACAACCAACTTATATTGTTACACATGTTGGTGTTGGTTATCGATTTAACGACGAATAACTGAAATTTATACAATCTTTATACGGTGTTGGATATTCTTAACACCGTTTTTATATGCAAAAAAGTACTATCAAGGTGGAGGTGCTATCATGAGTCATCAATATGATCAAAGTCACTTAAACCATCTTGTCCAAGCAGCAATTGTAAATATTCAATGCAAGCACTACATCCAAGCTAAGCAACAGCTTTGTGAAGCGATGTTTGTCAACGATCACACACCTGTGATCCATAATTTGTTAGGAATTATTTGTGAACTGCACGGTGATAACTCGATGGCAATGCGACATTATCGTTGTTCGTATGTACTAGATGGTACATATCGTCCTGCAATTTCAAATCTTATTCGTTGCAGTGAGCAAAAGAGCAATGATTATGATTTTGGAATCGGAAGTTTAACATTTGAACAACGAAAGATGGAAAGAAGTGGGAAAAAATGAACAAATCAGAAAACGTAATTGTAATTGGATGTAGTCGCTTAGGTGCAAATCTTGCTTCACACTTATCGGTTATGGGTAAGGATGTCACAATCATAGATAAAAATGATTTAGCATTTCGAAAGTTATCAGATGATTTTAGTGGGTATACTTTTGTTGGTGATGCTGAAAATATCGAAACATTAGTGGATGCTCGAGTTGACAAAGCTCATTTGGTTGTTGCTGTTACTAACAAAGATAACGTTAACTTGATGATCACTGAAATATGTTCTCGAATTTTCAAAGTCGAAAAAGTATTATGCCGACTACAAGACTCATCGAAAGAAATCTTGTGTGAGCAGTTCAATATTAGTTTTATTGATACATCCAAATTGTCTGTTATGGAATTTGAGAAAGTTATTGGAGGTTTGTTATGAGCAACTATCGTGTCGTTGTAGTTGGGGGACGTAAAAAAGCAGATTTTTTAGCAGACTCACTTTTAGAGCGCAAAATGGAGGTTATATTAATCAATGATACCAAATCATTTTGTGTTGAAATGTCACATAAGTATCCACAGGCAATTGTTGCATGTGGTGATGGAACGAAACCATTTTTGTATGATGATTTGAACATTCTTAACAGTGATATTTTCATAGCAATGATGCCTTCAGATGCAGATAATTTAATCGCTTGTCAATTAGCAAAATTGCAATATCATGTTAAAAAGGTATTTTGTACTGTTTCAAATCCAAAAAATGTAGAGATATTTAAACAACTCGGGATAAGCAATGTTATCAGTTCAACATATATCGTATCTAAAATGATTGAACAAATGGCAACCTTGAAAAATATCGAAAACTACATACCTCTTGAACAGGGAAAAGTTGGTTTAATTGAAGTCATTGTTGAACCAACTATGGAAATAGTTGATCAAGCCGTAAGTGAACTTGATATTCCAAAACAATCAATCATTGCCACAATTATGCGTTATGGAGAAGCAATAATACCAAAAGGGGACACTGTAATCAAAGCGTATGATAAATTGATCTTGCTGGTCCACGATCACGAAAAAGAAAATTTATTGAAAGTTTTAAATCAAGGTAAACACCATGCAACTCGTTGAGAAATACCGAAGTATTTTTTATTATGTTGGAAGATTGCTAAGATTTGTTGCGATTGTTCTATTGCTACCTTTGTTTAGCCTTTTGTTTTATCCAAATGAATGGTATCAAGCGTTGTACTTCATCGTATCTAGTATTCTTACATTCATTATTTCTCAAATATTAATCATACAAGGCAAAAAGCACCAACTGACACGCTTAGCAAGAGGTCAAGATGCATTGATTGTTGTGTTCACATGGTTTTTTGCTATGGTTTTTTCTTCATTACCATTTATCTTATCAGGTCATTTAGCTCCGCTTTTGGGTATGTTTGAAGCTGTTAGTGGGTGGACTACTACCGGGCTTTCAGTGGTTGATGTTAATGTTATTGAGAACATTTATTTGTTGTTTCGAAGTATCATACAGTTCTTTGGTGGCGTAGGACTTGTGTTGGTTGTCTTTGCTATCTTATCCGAATCTTATGGTTTACGACTTTATTTTGCTGAAGGACATAACGACCGCTTGATGCCTAATCTTAACAAATCTGCCCGTGTTGTCCTAAAAATATACTGTGTTTACTTAATAATAGGAGTCATTTTGCTGATGGTATTTGGGATGTCTCTTTTTGAAGCAATCAACATCGCCATGACGGCATTATCTACAGGAGGTTTTGCTTTAACATCTGATAGTATAGGTGCTTATCAATCACAAGCGATAGAATCGATAATCATTTGTCTAATGATTATTGGTAACACAAATTTTGCTGGGCATTTACTCCTGTTTGGTCGCAAGCTTAAACGCTTTATTAAATTGGATGAATTCAGGTATTTAGTGTTTTCGATTGTTTTTTTAACAGGCTGGCTTATGGTTGTTCATGTTAATCAAGGGATATCAATAAGAGTAGCCCTTTTTGAAGCAGTTTCTGCAATTACGACGACTGGTTTTACAATCACAACTTACCAATATTGGCCATCAGTCGCTTTGATGTTGTTAATTATGTTTATGGTCATTGGTGGTGGATCGGGTTCAACAGCAGGTGGGTTAAAACAAGTTCGGTTGATCATCATGGTAAAATCTGTAATACTTGGAATTAAGAAAAAATTTCTACCAAAGCAAGTGATTAAGGATATCGTGATTCATCGTGGTGATGGTGACCTACCAATGGATGATACAAGTGTGCTTGAGGTTTATCAACTGTTCTTGATGTACTTAGCATTACTTGTTTTTGGAACTTTGGTCATCTCCAGTTATGGTTATCCTTTTATAGACTCTTTATTTGAGTTTGCAAGTGCATTGGGTACCGTTGGTACTTCAGTTGGCATTACATCGATGCATGCTCCAAGTGGTGTGCTCCTTATTGAGATGATTGGTATGTTTTTTGGTCGATTGGAAATTATGATTGTGGTTTTAGCAATGATCGTATCAATGAAAGATTTCAAAACATTTTTATTAAAATCAAGAAAGAGTGAAGACATTTAACATGTTTGATTGACACACACTAGCAAATTATATAAAATGAATGCATATTCAATTAATTGGAAAAAGTCTTTCTGTTGGACATTTAGAGAGTTTTGGGTCGCTGCAACAAAACCAACACAGATTGATTTAAGTCACCAATTGGAAGGAGCTTTGAAATTAGTAGAAGCTCTCGTTAACCGCGTTAAGGTATTGAGTGTGTGGCTTAGCCACAAACTAAGGTGGTACCGCGAGATTTTCGTCCTTAGAACGAAGGTCTTTTTTTATTGGAAGGAGTTAAGAATGAAGAAACAATTAAGTACAAAGTATGATCACAAAGAGGTGGAAACCCAAAAGTATCAACAATGGTTAGAGAAAGATTACTTCAAAGCAAAAGAGCAAGACAAAGAACCGTTTTGTATCGTGATTCCACCACCAAATGTCACAGGTAAATTGCATTTGGGTCATGCTTGGGATACAACCCTTCAAGATATCATCGCTCGTTTTAAACGAATGCAAGGCTATGATACGCTTTGGTTATCAGGCATGGATCATGCTGGTATTGCAACTCAAGCAAAAATTGAAGAAGCATTACGCGAAAAAGGTCAATCACGTTATGATTTAGGACGTGAGACGTTTTTAGATGTGGCATGGCAGTGGAAAGAAGATTATGCTACAGCAATTCGTGAACAATGGGCAACACTTGGCTTATCATTGGATTATTCAAGGGAGCGTTTTACACTCGATGAAGGCCTAAGTGACGCTGTTAAGAAAGTGTTTGTCTCCTTATACAATCAAGGGCTTATCTTTCAAGGAGATCGCATCATTAACTGGGATCCTCAAGCTAAAACAGCATTGAGTAACATTGAAGTTATCCACAAGGAAGTTAAAGGGGCACTTTATTCTTTTGCATTTAGAGTAAAAGAGACAAATGAAATACTGCCGGTTGCGACCACGCGACCAGAAACAATGTTTGGGGATGTGTGTGTGTTTGTTCATCCAGATGATGAACGCTATTTGCATGTTCATGGCAAAACAGTCATCAATCCTGCAAACCACAAAGAGATGCCGATTTTAGTTGATGATTACATAGACATCAGTTTTGGAAGTGGAGCCATGAAATGCACACCAGCGCATGATCCTAATGACTTTAATCTTTCAACCAAACACAACCTAGAACAACCCATCTGTATACATCCTGATGGTTCAATGAATGAGTTAGCAGGAGAATTTGAAGGCTTAGATCGTTTTGAATGTCGTAAGCAACTGGTTACTCGTATTGAATCAGAAGGCAATTTAATAGAGATTAAAGAGCATATTCATCAAGTAGGACATTCTGAAAGAACAGACGTGATTGTTGAGCCGTATTTATCAAAACAATGGTTTGTTAAGATGAAGCCACTGGCTGAAAAAGTATTAAAAGCACAAGCAAAAACAGATGAAGCCATTGAATTTTTCCCACCTCGCTTTAATAAAACATTCATGCAATGGTTAGAGAATATTGAAGATTGGTGTATTTCCCGTCAACTGTGGTGGGGTCATCGTATTCCGGCTTATTTCCATCGTGAAACAGGTGAAGTAATTGTTAGTGAAACACCACCGGTCGATATTGAACATTATCGTCAAGATGAAGATGTCTTAGATACATGGTTTTCAAGTGCTTTATGGCCATTTTCAACCTTAGGTTGGCCAGATGAATCATCCGATGATTATCAACGTTTCTATCCTAATTCTGTTTTGGTCACAGGCTATGACATCATTTTCTTCTGGGTCGCGCGCATGGCATTTATGGGACATCATTTCACTGACTCTCGTCCATTTGAGGATGTACTCATTCATGGATTGGTACGTGATGCTCAAGGTAGAAAAATGAGTAAATCCTTAGGTAATGGTGTCGATCCTATGGATGTCATTGAACAATATGGTGCCGATGCTTTGCGGTTTTTCTTAACAACCAATTCAACACCAGGACAAGATTTGCGTTATATGGAAGAAAAAGTGGAAGCTGCTTGGAACTTTATTAACAAACTTTGGAATGCATCTCGCTTTGTCCTTATGAATCTGCCTGATGATTATCAACCACAACCACAACATGGTGAACATGCTTCATTTGTTGATCAATGGATCATCGATAAGCTCAATCAAACGATTGTGACTGTAAGTGATAATATGGAAAAATATGAGTTTAGCATGGTTGGTCATACCTTGGTTAATTTTATATGGGATGATTTTTGTTCTTGGTATATTGAATTAAGTAAAATCACCTTAAGTGGTGATGACCCACAAGCAACACTGGCAACACAGTACACCTTGTATGTGGTTTTAGAAGCTATTGTAAAACTGCTGCATCCATTTATGCCATTTGTAAGTGAAGAAATTTATCAATCACTTACAAACAAAGAAAGTGTTTGCATTAGTGACTGGCCTAAGACTATGGCTGTTTGTGCTCAAGATTTCTCACAAGTAGATCAACTAATCAGTATGATTTCAACCATTCGTGAGTTACGTTTAAGCAAAGATATTAAAAAAGATGTGGATATTTTAGCTTGTGGTTTTGATTTGAGTGAACAACCGATTGTGTTTAATGATTATATAGAGCAAGTATTAAAGCGGATAGTCAATGTGACATTAATTGATGATGTTGGCACGGATGTGTTGGTGTATCCGATTGTCAGTGGCACTCTGCTTGTAAAAAATGAAGGATTAGAAGACAAAGATAAAGAGATTGATGACATCAACAAACAATTATTGGTATTGCAAAAGGAATTAAAACGTTCAGAAGGTATGTTATCCAATGCTAGCTTTTTAAAGAAAGCAAAGCCTGAAAAAATCCAACAAGAGAAGGAGAAATTCCAAGAATACCAACGTCAGTATGATATCCTAAAACAAAAGCTACAATTGTTAAAAAGCTAGTATGGTTTGATAGCGTTTGTATTTGTTTTTTGATATAATGGTTTTGCGTTTTAAAAAAGATCTTAAAAGGAGGAAATATGAGTCACAAATACGTATACCAGTTTTCCGAAGGAAACGGTACAATGCGTGAATTGCTCGGTGGTAAAGGTGCAAATCTTGCCGATATGACAGGACTTGGTATGCCGGTACCACATGGTTTTGTTGTTACGACTGAAGCGTGTACGAAATACTACGATGACAATCAAGTGATTGCAGATAGTATTGTTGATGAAGTTTTTAAGCATGTAGCGAAAGTTGAAGCCATTTCCGGTAAGAAATTTGGCGATCCATCCAACCCATTGTTGTTGTCGGTCCGTTCTGGATCACGTGCATCCATGCCTGGGATGATGGATACGATTTTAAACCTTGGTTTAAATGACAAAGTTGTTGAAGGTATTGCAGAATTAAGTGGCAATCCACGTTTTGCATACGATTCTTATCGTCGTTTTATTCAAATGTTTGCTGATGTTGTAATGGATTTACCAAAACACAATTTTGAAGTAATCATTGATGAAATGAAAGAAGAAAAAGGCATTGTGTTGGATACACAATTTGATGCCAATGATTTAAAAGAAATGGTACGTCGTTTTAAAGAGTATTATACTGCTCATAAAAACGAAGAGTTCCCATCAGATCCTCGCGTTCAGTTGATTGAATCAATCAAAGCGGTGTTCCGTTCATGGAACAACCCACGTGCGATTTACTATCGTCGTTTAAATGATATTCCAGCAAGCTGGGGTACAGCGGTTAATGTTCAAATGATGGTCTTTGGTAATATGGGTGATGATTGTGGTACAGGTGTTGCTTTTACACGTAACCCAGCAACAGGTGAAAACAAACTGTATGGTGAGTTTTTAATGAATGCACAAGGTGAAGACGTTGTTGCAGGAATTCGTACACCAAAAGAAATTGAAGAACTAAAGAGCATTATGCCAGAAGCATATGATGAATTTGCTACAATCTGTGATAAATTAGAAGCTCATTATAAAGATATGCAAGATGTTGAGTTTACTATTGAACGTGGCAAACTTTACATGCTACAAACACGTAATGGTAAACGTACCGCAGCAGCAGCATTAAGAATTGCTGTTGATCTTGAAAAAGAAGGTATGATTACCAAAGAACAAGCGGTTCTACAAGTAAATCCACATCAACTAGATGCATTGTTGCATCCACAATTTGATGAAGAAGCTCTTAAAAAAGCTAACTATATCGGTTCAGCACTTCCAGCATCTCCTGGTGCAGCAAGTGGTAGAGTGGCACTTACAGCAGCAAAAGCGGTTGAAATGACCAATGCTGGTGATAAAGTGGTACTTGTTCGTTTAGAAACATCACCAGAAGACATTGAAGGTATGCACGTATCAGAAGGTATCTTAACAGCTCGTGGTGGGATGACATCTCATGCAGCGGTTGTTGCTCGTGGTATGGGTACATGCTGTGTATCTGGTTGTGGTGATATTAGATTTAGTAAAAATAATACCTTTGAATTAGGTGGTCAAACATTTAAAGAAGGGGATTATATTTCTCTTGATGGCACAACTGGTCGCATTTATGGCGAAGCTGTTAAAACAGTTCCTGCTTCAATCAGTGGTGATTTTGAAACCTTGATGGAGTGGGCAGATGAGTTTAGAACGTTACAAGTACGTACAAATGCCGACAATCCTCGTGATGCAAAACAAGCGTTTGAGTTTGGTGCTCAAGGTATTGGACTTGTTCGTACAGAACATATGTTCTTTGAAGGTGATCGCATTAAAGCCATGCGTGAAATGATTGTTTCAAAAACAGAAGAACAACGTCGTCGGGCATTAGAAAAACTACTTCCAATGCAACGTGAAGATTTTGAAGGAATCTATGAAGCCATGCAAGGATTCCCAGTAACCATTCGTTACTTAGATCCACCACTTCATGAGTTCTTACCTACAAAAGCAGAAGATATCAAAGACTTGGCAGCTGAAATGAAACTTGAAGTTGCTGATTTAGAGAACATCATTGATTCACTTCATGAGTTTAACCCTATGATGGGTCATCGTGGTGTGCGTTTGGCCGTTTCATATCCTGAAATTGCAGAAATGCAAACACGCGCTGTCATAGAAGCGGCATTGAATGTCAGCCGTTCTCATCCTGACTGGGATGTGGTTCCTGAAATCATGATTCCTCTTGTGGGAGAAGTAAACGAATTGCGTTTTGTTAAGAATGTTGTCGTAAAAATTGCTGATGAGTTGATTGCTGCTAGTGGGCTTGATCTAAAATACCTTGTTGGTACAATGATTGAAATTCCACGTGCTGCATTAAAAGCTGATGAGATTGCTAAAGAAGCAGATTTCTTCTCATTTGGTACCAACGACTTAACACAAATGACCTTTGGTTTCTCTCGTGATGATGCAGGGAACTTCTTAACACATTACTATGACAAGAAAATTTACGAACAAGATCCATTTGCTCGTTTAGATCAAAGTGGTGTTGGTAAACTTGTTGAAATGGCTTGCCGTTTAGGTAAAGAAGGCCGTCCAAATATCAAATTAGGTATTTGTGGAGAACACGGTGGAGATCCAAGTTCCATTGACTTCTGTCACCGCGTTGGCTTGCATTATGTTTCATGTTCACCATTTAGAGTGCCAATTGCACGCTTAGCCGCTGCACATGCTGCATTAAAAAATAAGTAAATAGCAATCAAAAAGCAGGAATCACTTCCTGCTTTTTACGTGTTTATTTTGACATTTTTGTGTTGTATGAAAGATTTTTAAAATAAGTTAATTTTACTGTTGACAAACCAGCTTGCTTGTATTACTGTATTAGTGTATTAAGTATGTAATACAAGAAAGGATGGACACACCTTGTTTGAAAAAAAGATACCGATTTATTTACAACTCATTGATGTGTTTAAACAACAGATTGTGACCAAAAAATGGCCACCAGGATCTTATATTGCAAGTGTGAGAGAATTAGCGATGGAATATCAAGTGAATCCAAACACAGTATTAAAAGCATTAACAGAACTTGAAGAAGAAGCATTACTTGTAAATGATCGTACAGTAGGAAAAAAAGTGAGTCAAGATACTCACTTAATCGACAAAGCAAGACGTGATATGCTCGAGCAGTACATCAATCAATTCATTGATTTAGGTCAAAGTATTGGCTATGATATGTTAGAGCTTATTGAAATCTTGCGTCATTGGAAAGGGGATAAACATGATTAATATTAACCATGTAAGCAAAAAATATGGCAATACAGTAGCACTCAATGATGTCACATTGA
Organism: uncultured Erysipelothrix sp.; assembly: GCA_964350055.1. Taxonomy (GTDB): domain Bacteria; phylum Bacillota_I; class Bacilli_A; order Erysipelotrichales; family Erysipelotrichaceae; genus UBA6182. Next base: position 2,326 of record CAYGIY010000020.1, on the reverse strand, counting down.
GTTTGCCAAAAGGAAAGATCATTGGGTTGTGTGGACCTAATGGTTCAGGAAAAACCACACTGATTAAGATATTAATGGGGTTAATCTCTGATTATCAAGGAGAAGTTGCCATCAATAATTATCCAGTATCCAAAGAAAGTAAATTAAGTATTTCTTATTTACCAGATGTGAATTATCTTGATCCAAAAACAACAGGCGTTAAAACACGCGCACTATTTGAGGATATGTACTCAAATTTCGATGGTGAACGATTTGATTCATTATTGAAACAATTAAAACTTGATTCAAAACAACGATTTGCAACCATGTCAAAAGGGATGAAAGAGAAGTTTCAATTAGCACTTGTCATGGCTCGTCGTGCGGATGTGTATTTATTGGATGAACCAATTGGTGGGGTAGATCCAGCAGCACGTGAATTGATTTTAAACACCATATTAGACAACTACAACCCTGAGTCACTTGTTGTGTTGTCTACGCATCTAATTGGAGATATTGAACAAATCTTTGATCAAGTCATCTTCTTAAAAGATGGAGAAATCAACATTTATGAAGATGTTGAAACACTAAGAGAACAACACGGATTATCAATCGACGGTTTGTTTCGGGAGGTATTTAGATGATTGCAAAATTGATTAAACATGATTTAAAGGCAGTATTACCAGATTTTTATGGAATCTATCTTGCACTTATTGTCCTATCAATCCTTGGACCGTTGGTATTGCGTGTTTCACAAGACTGGTTAATTATCATATACTTTTTAATCATTGTAGGAACACTCATTGCTGTAGGGGTTATAACCTTTGTTGCATTTGTAAACTTATTTAATAAGCGGTTGTTTTCTCATCAAGGCTATTTGAATTTGACACTACCAGTGAGCACAACCTCATTATTAGCTTCAAAAATAATAACTGGTATGATCATTTCCATCATAACTGGAATCGTGACTTTTATTAGTTTTATTGTATTTGCACTAATCATCACGTTGTTATCATTTGGAGACTTGTCACGTTTAGTTCCGATATGGGATGCCATTAAAGACTCTGGTATCTTATGGGAATTAGGGCGAGTTTACATCGCTCTAACACCACTTGGTTTAGCCAATATGGCGTATAGTTTAACCTTGCTCTTGTTTGTAATTACATTTGTTCATACAAGCTACGTACGCAAGAATCGATTACTTGTTGGGATTATCTTATATGTTGGGATTGCACTACTCATTAGTACCGTTCAAACAAATTTCTTTAATATCAGCATTCTTGTTGGTGATAGTGACTTTCAAATGGTGGACATGATGTTTACAAATTTACCACTTTATCTACCACGCTTTCTTGCTTCAACAACTGTGACCATCAAGTGGCTTAACCTCTTGATGTTAACAGGATTGTATGTGGCAATCACAGGAATTTTCTTTAGTCTGTCACAGTATCTGATTGAACATAAAATTGAAATAGACTAACCACAATAACAAACGCGAGTATCTAGCCAGATAGTCGCGTTTTTATTTTTCTATCTTTGTTGACTGATCATCTTAGCTAGCTGCTTGGCAGCAAACTCATTTAGATGAACCCCATCGATTGTGACGTTGAGGTTTCTTTTTTTGCTGATCGCTTGTGATTGGCCACCATAAGTTGTCAGCATGGTATCAATCATGACATCTATTGGGTGTTTTGTCATAAAGTAAGAAGGTGAAAACAAGGAAAGATGTTGCTTTTGCCATGAGTTAAAATCAATGATGGGTATATCATGTTGTTTACAACATGACGCTATTATTTGATTGTAGGTATCTACTTTTTGATTTAGCGTACTCGCTAATGATTCCCCGATACAAGGAATATTGATGATGGTAACATGGTGACCCTTTAGGTGATTAAGGAGTTGATTATATTGTTTCTTAAAGAGTGAGACTTCACCAATTGGCGCATAGTGTGTTAGGTTTATTCTTTTTTTCCATGATGAGGATGTTTGTACCAAATAAGGTAAAAGAATATCATTGGTACCAATTTCAATGATAAAATGCAACTTTAATGATGATAAATCAAGTTTACTTAATCGTCGCGTCATAATCGTTAGTGTATCGCCACCTTTTCCATAGTTAAGATACAATGACAAATCAAGGTAGTTTAAATAAGACACACCAGGGATGCCTCTTGTAATGCTATCACCAAAACACAACACGTGATTAGAGTTAATCATATTAAACCTCTTTGATTTGATTATATCAATGAATCAATACAATGCCTACTTTATACTTTTTTATGACTTTTTTATGTGATTGATGCTAGCATAGAAAACGGATAGGCTAAACATAGAGTCCCAAAAGATGTAA
>CAYGIY010000019.1:0-14429 GCA_964350055.1 uncultured Erysipelothrix sp. | reverse complement strand
GTACTCAAGAGGCTGAAGAGGTGCCCCTGCTAAGGGTATAGGTCGGGAAACTGGCGCGAGGGTTCAAATCCCTCCATCTCCGCCATCTTTATCTAAACAAATGGTCCAGTGGTGTAGTGGTTAACATGCCTCCCTGTCACGGAGGAGATCGCGGGTTCGATCCCCGTCTGGACCGCCATTTATTTGCAGGTGTAGTTCAATGGTAGAACACGACCTTGCCAAGGTTGATACGGGGGTTCGATTCCCCTCACCTGCTCCATTCTATCGCACAACTCCTGGGGGTTGTTTTTTATTTGAGATTGTCAATTCTTAGGGTTTATGATATAAAGAATACGCAAAGAAAGTGAATCAAACTATGAATCTTCAAATACTGCATAATGCAGACTTAAAAAAATTTAACACTTTAAGATTAGAAGCAAAAGCGCATACATGCTATGTGCCTTTGACAATTGAAGGTGTACATGAAGCCATACAACTAGCAAAAGGTAAGAAGTTAGTTTTACTAGGAAATGGTTCAAATGTGTTGTTTGCGAAAGATTATTATGATGAATCATATGCTTTTGTTGTGACCAATCGTCTTGATGAAATGGAAATTATTAATGATGAGCTAGTTGTACATGCAGGTGTGAAGCTTCATGATTTAGCTTGGTTTGCAATGGATAATCAAATTGGTGGTTATGAATTCTGTGAAGATATTCCCGGGACTGTTGGAGGCGCATTGATTATGAATGCGGGGCAATGGGAATACACCATAGGACAATATGTGCATTGGGTAAAAATCTATAACTTAAAGAGCGAAAAAGTTCAGATTATTATTCCAGATGATGATTTCTTTTCTTATCGATATTCTCGTTTTAACGAGATGGAAGCAATCATTCTTAGTGCTGGACTAAATATTCAATTTGGAGAATATAATGATATTTTTAATCGTATGATGGATTTTAAAAAAGAACGATATATGAAACAACCTCGAAATTATCCAAATGCTGGTAGTGTGTTTAAAAGACCTTACAAAGATGGAGAAAGTCTATTTGTTTGGAAATTATTTGATGAAGTGAAACTTCGTGGTCATCAAGTGGGTGGTGCGCAAATTTCACCAAAACATCCAGGATTTATTGTGAATGTTGATCACGCTACATGTAAGGATTGCATGGATTTAATCAATGAGTGCAAAAATCGTGTATCTAAACGTTTTGAAGTCAATTTAGAATTGGAATGGCGTGTCATTGATTAATTCAAGTACTATAGTAATAAACACTCATATAATTTGAGTGTTTTTTGTATAGTAAACTAAAGATAAGCCTAGTTTAATTAGCGGTATGATTAATCATATTGAAAGAAGTGAATAAAAAGTCGTTGTTACGATTTTGAGATTACTGTAAATTAAGCGTTCGATTAATATTCACTTAAGTTGCAATACAAACACACACAATCTAAAATAGATATTAGCTAAAGAAGGAGATATACCATGAAGTATGATGTAATCGATGGAAGAAGGTTGTATTCGTTTATTGTATCGGGGGCTCGTAACTTAATCGTCAATGAGCATCATTTAAATCGAATCAATGTTTTTCCTGTCGCAGATGGGGACACAGGTACAAATCTTGCTTTAACAATGAAGACGGTGTTAAGCAAAGCACAATCTCAAGACCGTGCAGATGTAACCATGGATTCTATTGCAAAGGCTGCTGTGGAAAACGCATACGGTAATTCAGGCATGATTTTTGCACAGTATCTCAATGGTGTAGCCATTGGTTTAAAAGACAAGGAATCGATAACGAAAGATGAGTTTGTTCATGCAATCGAAAATGCTGTTAGCTATGCATACCAAGCAGTGGCATCACCAAAAGAAGGTACGATTTTAACAGTGATGAAGCAGTGGTCTGTTGATATGAAAAACAACATCACTGATGAATTTGAGGAATTATTTGAAAAATCAGTACATAGTGCAAAAGATGTGGTTGATCAAACAAAATTCAAGCTTAAGGTTTTGTTAGATAATAATGTGGTTGATGCAGGAGCCAAAGGATTTTTGTTTTTCATTGAAGGTATTCTTCATTTTATCAAAACAGGGAAACTAGATGATGAACAGTTTAAAGCAGCAGAACTTGATGAGATTGTCGAAATCTATCCAGATACCAATGTTGGGGATAATCGTTTTTGTAGTCAATTTCTTATAAAAACTGATAAATCAATTGATTATTTCAAACAAATACTTAAAGAAGAAGGTGATTCTTTAGTTGTTACTAGTAAGGATGACTATGTTCAAGTGCACCTTCATACACAAACACCTTCAAAAATTATGGCACTATTAACTAAAGAAGGTCAGGTTACGAGTCATAAAGTTGATGATATGCAACTACAAGCTAACTTGATGCACAAGCCCAAATCAAAAATAGCGATAATTACAGATTCAATTGCTGATTTGCCTAAATCAATCGTAGATGATGAGCAAATCACAGTGCTTCCTTTAAACTTGATTGTTGAATCAACAGTGTATTTAGACAAAGTAACGATGACACCTGATTACTTTTATCAGTATCTTGATGATTTTAAAATGAATCCAACATCCGCACAGGCAACACCAGAAGTTATTGAGCGTATTTTTAACGGCGTCATTAAAAACGCAGATGCTGTAATCGGAATTTTCGTTTCATCAAAAATGAGCGGTACCTATAACAACATTACACGAGTAGTAAACAAGATGAATACAGAAGGTAAGAAGATTGCTTTGATTGACTCAAAGGTAAATTCAGTTGCTGAGGGGATGCTTGTTGTCGAAGCATGCCATTATCGTAGTCAAGGGCTTTCTTTTGAAGAAATCGTAAATAGAATCAATGAGAAAATTGCAAAAACACATATTTATGTAAGTGTAAAAGATTTAAAGTACATGATCCGGGGTGGACGTGTGTCTAAAGTACAAGGAATCGTACTTTCTAAACTAAAGCTAAAACCAGTTATTTCCATTGATAAAGATGGTAAGGGTTCTATATTTGCTAAGACGCTTTCTGTTAATAGTGCGGAAAAAGCGATGCTTAAAAAAATCAAACAAGATATGGATGTTTCCAATATAGAAAAATATAGCATGGTTTATGCTGATGATCCGACTGTCATGGAAGCATTTGTAAAGAAAGTCGAATCAATTATTGGTAAAAAACCAGAGTATGTAGAAACAATATCTCCAATTGTTGGCCTTAACGCTGGAAATGGGGCATTTGCAATCGGGTATATTAAATCATGAGTATCGAAATAGTAGCGTTACTGTTTGTCTATTTTACAGGATGGTATGCGCTGGCAACATTCATGAAAAATGCAGGTATCATTGACATTGGATGGGGATTGGGATTTGTCATTGTTGCACTTGTTCAGCAATTGATTTATCAACAACCAATAGGCTGGGTATTTGTTGGTATGGTTGGATTGTGGGGGATTCGTTTAGCCTATCATATTGGCAAAAGAAATCTCGGCAAACCTGAAGATTTTAGATATGCTAATTTTAGGAAAGAATGGGGAAAATCATTCTTTGTTCGAGCATATGTTCAGTTGTTTTTATTTCAGGGATTACTGATGGGCATTGTTTCTTTGTCATTTCTAGATGCCATTAAACAAGATCAAATCACCAATTTATTCTTATTTGCCATCGGGGTTTTAGTTTTTTTGATTGGATATGGTTTTGAGGTGATTGGTGATGCTCAACTTAAAGCACATATTAGTGATTCAACTAAGAGAGGAACATTGATTAAGACCGGTTTATGGCGTTACACCCGTCATCCTAACTACTTTGGTGAAGCGGTGTTATGGTGGGGTATTTATCTTGTTGGGCTAAGTGTTTTGGCACCATGGTGGACAGTTATTGGACCAATTACGATTACCTATCTTGTTCGTTTTCTTTCCGGTGTTCCTATGTTAGAACGACGTATGGAAAAGTATCCTAATTTTGAATCATATAGGAAACAAACCAATATTTTCATCCCGTGGTTTGTAAAGAAAGGGGATTAAGATGAAACTAGTGTTACAATTTTTAACAGTATTAGTTGTATTTTTCGCAATTGATTTAGTGTGGTTAGGTGTTATAGCCAAAAACCTTTATGCAAAGCACCTTGGATTTTTAATGGCTCCAAATGTCAATTGGGTTGCTGCGATTACATTTTACTTAATCTTTATAGTCGGGTTGCTGTTTTTTGTGATTAATCCAGCAATTGAAAAGCAATCATTTATGTATGCTTTGTTGGTAGGAGGACTATTTGGTTTTATCACTTATGCGACATATGATTTAACAAATTTAGCAACCTTAAAAGATTGGCCAATCACCATTACAGTAATTGACTTAGTCTGGGGTACTGTCTTGTCTGCCTCTGTAAGCTCAATTAGTTATTGGATAATTACAACATTTATTCTCTAAAACACCTTCGGGTGTTTTTATTGTGGACGAGTTGCAACAGTGGTGAAATAGTTTAAAATGTACATGAGGTGATAAAGATGAAAAAAAGTAATATTGGAGTTATTGGAATGGCTGTGATGGGTAAGAATTTAGCACTAAATTTTGCTGATCAAGGTTATTTAGTTACTATATACAATCGGACAACTAAGACAGCTGAAGCAGTTGTTCAAGAAAATCCGAGAGCAAACATAATATTTAAGGAGACATTAGAAGATTTTGTGGCGTCTTTAGAAAAGCCACGTAAGATTTTAATCATGGTTCAAGCAGGTAAAGCGGTTGATGCTGTTATAAACCAATTAGTTGAGTTGTGTGATAAGCATGATATTTTAATTGATGGCGGTAACTCATATTTTGAAGATACACAACGCCGTTTTTTTGAATTAAAGAATAAAGGCATTCACTACATTGGCCTAGGTGTAAGCGGAGGTGAAGAAGGCGCACGATTTGGACCAGCATTGATGCCATCAGGGGAATATAAAGCATATGAGCATATAAAACCAATGTTGGATGCAATTGCAGCAAAAGCACATGGTGAACCTTGTAGTGCATATATTGGAGAAGATGGATCTGGGCATTTTGTAAAAATGGTCCATAATGGCATCGAATATGGTGACATGCAACTCATTGCAGAAACATATAGTTTATTAAAACATGTCTTAAACTTAAACTCAGCACAGCTTAAAGAAGTATTCACTCATTGGAATAAAGGTGATCTAAATAGCTATTTAATCGAAATTACTGCAGCGATTGTTGATCACTCAGATTCAGTTTCTGGAGGGTTATTGTTAGATAAAATACTTGATGTGGCAAGACAAAAAGGAACAGGTAAATGGACGTCAAAACAATCTTTAGAACTCAATGCCGATACATCAGTTTTAACATCTGCTGTTTATAGTCGATTTATATCTGAGATCAAAGATACACGTGTTCGTGCAGCAAAAATATACCAAGACAATAAACCGCAGGTTGATGTAGAAGCATCAAAATTCATTAATAAAATCGAAGCGGCTTTATATGGTGCCAAAATGATTGCCTATGCTCAAGGATTCGATTTATTAAAAAGAGCTGATGAAGCATATCAATGGAATTTAAACATGGCAAATATTGCAAAAGGATGGCGTGCAGGGTGCATCATTCGTGCTAAGTTTTTAGATAAAATTGTAGAAGCTTATACGAGTAATCCGAGCCTTGAACATTTGCTATTTGATGAATACTTTGTTGATACACTCAAAGATGTGATTGACGATTTTAGAGATATTGTTACTGTGGCTATCAAAAATGGATTACCAATGAGTGCCTATTCTAATGCACTAGCTTACTTTGATGCACTAACATTAGAACGTTCTTCGGCTAATCTAATTCAAGCACAACGTGATTATTTTGGAGCACATTCCTTTGAGCGCATAGATCAAGAAGGTGATTTTCATGGAAACTGGTAGAGTTCCAGTTTTATTCACTATCTTTGGTGGAACAGGAGATTTAACATACCGTAAATTACTCCCTGCTCTGTACAATCTTATTGCTACAAAAATGCTACCAAAACAAGTCGAGATTATTGTTGTTGGACGGCGTGATTTTAATACAGAATCATATATTGAGCATATAAAACCTTGGATTGAAGAGTTTGCGCGATTAACATTTAGTGAGAATATTTTTTATGAGTTAGTTGAGCATTTACACTACATTAAAATGAATTTTACTGATATTGAAGATTATCATATTTTATCTGATTTTTATAACTTATATCCACATGCACAACAACTGTACTATTATGCTGTTGCTCCTGAATTCTTTTCAGTGATTTCTCAGAATTTACGCCAGTGTTCTTGTTTAAGAGACACAAACACTCATCAAGTGCTTATTGAGAAGCCATTTGGAGTTGATGAAGCATCAGCACAGCTACTTCATGATCAGCTTTTGAAAGTTTTTAGTGATGATAGTATTTATCGAATCGATCATTATTTAGGGAAAGAAATGCTTCAAAACATTATGACGATTCGGTTTCAAAACACACTTTTTAAAAACGTTTGGAATCATCATTCCATTGATTACATCACCATTTCAGCTTATGAAACAGTTGGTGTAGAAAATCGTGGTAGTTATTATGAACAAACAGGGGCAATCAAAGATATGATGCAAAACCATTTGTTTCAAATCTTATCGATTGTTTTAATGGATGAACCTGGGGATCAAGTTGAAGACTTATTTAAAAATCAAGTAGATATCATCAAAAGAATTGTACCATTGGATGCTAATACTATTAAGAAACATCTCATACTAGGACAATATGATCAAGGTACGATTGATGGAGAACATGTCATAGGTTATCATCGTGAAAAAAATGTGAATCCAAAGTCAAAAACAGAAACATTTGCTGCTTTAAAACTATTCATCAATCATCCAAATTATCAAAATGTCCCCGTCTACTTATTATCTGGTAAACGAACAAAGAAAAGAGAAACGAAAGTTTTGGTCGTATTTAAACCTGTGAATGACCAAAAACCTAATGTATTGACAATCAGCATTGCTCCAGATGAAGGTGTATTTTTATCTTTTAACGCAAAAAAACCAGGAAATTCGCAAGACACCGTTGAAGTGTCAATGGATTTTTGTCAAAGTTGCGTGTATGAAAACCGCCTGAATACACCTGAAGCGTATGAAAGATTATTGTTTGCTGCTTTTAACAAAGATAAGTCGTTGTTTACAGATTGGCTTATGGTGTTAGAAAGTTGGCGCTTTGTAGACCATTTGTTTAAGACGATACAAGAATCAAAAATAGAACCACAAATGTATGAAGCTGGTTCTTGTGGACCATCTGCGCTTGAATTGTTTTTTCCAAAGAATTATCAAGAAATAAATAGTGAGTAAAACCAAGGGGGTACATCAATGAATAAAGTCGCTTTTATTTATGACTTTGACAAAACACTTAGTCCTTTTGATATGCAAGAATATGGTTTATTAAAAGAAATTGGTTATCAAAAACCAAAGGTGTTTTGGGATAAGGTGGATATGATTGCTAGAAAACACAGTATGGATCGTATTCTTGCCTATATGTATCAAATGCTTGAGGAAGCAAAAGAAAGAGACATAGAGATCAATAAGCAATACCTATTTGATCATGGTAAAAACATCGAACTGTTTGATGGTGTTCAGACTTGGTTTAAGGCGATAACAACTTTTGGAGCAAAGCTTGGATTGGAAGTTGAACACTACATTGTTTCAAGTGGTTTAAAACAAATGATTCTAGGAACATCCATAGCACATGAGTTTGCACACATTTTTGCTAGTGAGTTTATGTATGATGAAAACGATAATATAAAATGGCCAGCTTTAGCGATTAACTATACGATGAAAACGCAATATTTGTTTAGAATTAATAAAGGTCTTTTTGATGTTACAGATGATTATACAGTAAATCAGTCGGTACCACATCACAAGCGTCCTGTTCCTTTTGAACACATGATATACATTGGCGATGGATTGACTGATGTCGCTAGTATGAGCGTTATCAGGGACCATAACGGATATGCATTTGCTGTTTATGATCCTATAAGTGAAAGAAGTGCACAAAATGCAGCATTGTTAAAAGATGAAAGACGAGTTGATGAAATATTTGAAGCTGATTTTCAATGGCACTCACAACTATACTTGTATATGTGCAATCATTTAGAAAAAATTGCTCGTAAAGTTGCATAATGATTGCGCTTGCAGATAATCTTTTTTACAATTGAGTTACAAGTTAAATTCGGTTTGAAAACAGAGAAAGCCCCAAGCTAATTTTTCTGTTTTTTTATTTTTTAAGGAGGAAAATCATGAAAGATGTCATTATTATAGGTGCGGGGATTATTGGAAGCACAGTCACGTATGAATTAAGTAAGTATGATAAAGATGTGATGATTATAGAAAAAAAGGAAGCTGCTGGATTGGCAGTAACAGGTCATAACAGTGCCATTGTCCATAATGGTGCAGATCCTACAGAGAACACCTTAAAGGCAAAGTACAATGTATTGGGTTCAAAAATGTATGAAGCTTATTGTAAAGAATTAAACACAACATACAAACAGATTGGTGCCTTTATTGTTGCGAAAAACAAGGAAGACTCACAACATATAGATGAATTGATTGACAACGCTAGAGCAAGGGATGTTTATGTTGAACGCTTAACCAAAGAGCAAGCAAAAAAACTTGAGCCTAATTTAGCGGATGATATCTATGAGGTGTTAGATATGCCAACCACAGCAATTGTGAACCCTACACATCTATCACAGCAAGCAATAAACAAAGCGGAAACAAATGGAGTAGTTACCAGATTTAATGAAGAAGTGTTAGCAATTAACAAAATCGAGGATGGATTTGAAGTTGTCACAGATAAAGGAACTTATCAAACCAAAGCAATCATCAATGCAGCTGGATTGTTTGCACCCAACATTGAGCAAATGGTTTCAGATCCAACATTTTCTCTAGTAATGATACGTGGTGAGTACTTGGTTTTAAGCCAAGATGCAAAAAAGGTTGCTTCACGTGTATTATATCCAGTACCTTCAAAATCAGGTAAAGGGGTGTTAGTTGTGCCAACAGTAAATAATCAAATATTGATTGGTCCAAATGCTGTTGATGTAAATAGTCCTGAAGATGATTATGTTACGAGTGAAGGAATATCAGAAATAAAAGAGAAAATTCAATTAATAATAAATGAAGTCCCTTATGAGTATGAAGTGGATACATTTGCAGGGATAAGGCCAAAAGAGAAGAACAATGACTTTGTTATCGAAGAAAGTAAACTTGTTCCATTTTTCTTTAATCTAGCTGGGATTGACTCGCCAGGGATAGCATCTGCCCCAGCAATTGCCATTGACTTTGTTCATAAAACACTAAAAGCTCGCCTAGGTTTAGATAAATGATGATATTCACATTCTTCTTTTTCTGATATGATAAGGAAAAGAGAGGGTGTGAAATAATGTTAGACCTTATTCAAAGACAAATATGTATACCTGTTGTACCAACAATGAAGCGGTTGGAGCAGTTCTTATTGACTGATTTGTCAACTTGTGTTCTACAAGATATTCACATTTCACTTCTACCCGACATGATTTCAACACTACACAAACATGAACGCCGAGCATTGGTTCATATTGACATGATAAATGGTGTTGCCAGTGATGAATATGGAACGGAATATTTGTGTCAAAAATTAAAAGCTGATGGGATTATTTCTTCAAAATCACGAATTATTGAAGTGACAAAGCGTAATAAGAAAATTGCAATTCAACGTATGTTTTTAATCGATTCAAAGTCAGTAGATCGAGGAATTGACATGCTCAATAAGTCAAGACCAGATTTAGTTGAAGTCATGCCTGCAATTGCTTATCGTATCATACCTACTATTAAGCAACGGTTGAATATACCAATTATTGGTGGTGGATTGCTTAAAACAAAAGATGATATTGAAAATGGACTAAAGGCTGGCTGTGTTGCCTTTACTGTCAGTGATTTAGAATTATGTAAAGAAATCAGTCATCGAAAATAGAGCATTGTAATTGAACAATGCTTTTTCTTTACTTAGAATACTCATAAGGTGGTAATTATGAGTGATTATATAAATTTGATACAAAAAAGAAGATCAATGTCCAAATTGAAAAAGACAATCAATCTAAATCAACAGGATATTTTCAACAAAATACAACTTGCAATAAAGCATTCTCCTTCAGCATTTAATGCTCAAAGTGTGAGTGCTGTTGTTTTGTTTGATCACCAACACCATAATTTTTGGGATGAAGTTTTAAATCAAATATTACCTTTTGTTCCTAAAGGCAAGGAAAAAAATTCGATTGAGAAGATTGATGGCTTTAGACAAGGTGATGGGACAATTATCTTTCTTGAGAATAAGTTAGTAGGAGAAAAACTCAAGGAAAGATTTCCATTATACAAAGACAACGTCGAATTATGGAAAGATCAAGGCCAAGGATTTGCTCAGTATGCAGTGTGGTTAATGTTGACAGATTATGGAGTATCAGCTTCACTTCAGCATTATAATCCACTAGTGAATGACTATATCTATAAACAAATTGGGATTAGTGAAGATTATGAAATCATTGCTCAAATGCCATTTGGAAGTGCTGATGATGTTGTACAAGAAAGAAAAGATAAAAACATTGACGAAAGGGTATTTAAAAAAGATTAAAAAATCAGCACTCTTCACTTGACAGTGCTAATAATTTTGTTATAATGATTACAGAAGTTAGCACTCGCATCATCCAAGTGCTAATTAAAGGAGGGTTATGATGAAATACAATTTAGTAAAACGTACACCAAATTCACTACTTGATGATTTCTTTAATGATGATTTCTTCTTTCCTAGATTAAGTCATGGTACTCAAATCGATGTGTATCAAGAAGATAACAATTATTATGTCGAAGTTGATTTACCAGGATATAAAAGAGATGAAATCGCTGTAGAATTCAATGATGATGTGCTAACGATAAAAGCACAACACAATGAATCAGAAGAAAATAGCAGCAAAAAATATTTTTATAGGAGTCGTAAGTGCTCAGAGTTTATGCGTCAGATTAGATTGTCAAATATTAACCATGAGGCAATTAATGCAGAATTCAAAGAAGGTGTACTAAAGGTTAAGTTGCCTCAAAAAGAGCAACAAGAAGTCATTAATAAAATCGAAGTGAAGTAAGACAAGGGCATAAGCAGTGCCCTTTGTTTTTATAAATTACAGAGCTGTTGTATAATATATATGTAGGTGATGGTCATGAAACTAACTTTGAATCGTTTTTACAAAAATACGCGACAATTGGTTCTCTTTCGAGGTATTAGATATCACCAAGAGGGTCGTGTTAAGCTTGAGAAAAAAGCAGACGGCACGTACTACTTTGATGTAAAAGGCGAGAGTAGCACGTATCACGTTGTCATTAACGTAGGACATGATGATGCTATCGTTTTTGCTTCATGCGATTGTCCTTATTCTGATGCAGGTTATTGTAAACATCAAGTCAGCTCGTTTATGGAAATTCTAAAGCAAGGTGATCGTTTACAGATTAGTGAACTTCAACAAAAAGAAGGATTAAAAGAAAAACACAAATCAAAGGCAGTTCCACAAGGGTGGAGCCCTGAAGACTTCAAGAAGTTACAAACATTTGATGTCGCTGATTACTTGACTTCATTTACACGAGATGAGTTGATTTATATTATGATTAATTATATGAAACAAGATACGAGGTTATTCATGTATTTATTCCACCATTTTATGGTTGAACAAGAGCGTATTAAGATAAAAGATTTAAGTTAAACCCTTTTGGGGTTTTTTAAATTGATCATAATTTGGTAGAATGGTTTTAGGAGGAACATGATGAGTTCAATTATAAAGATTGCCCCAATATTCAAAGAGAAAATGTGGGGAGGTACAAGATTAAAAGAAATGTATGGTTTTGACATTCCTTCAGATAAAACAGGTGAACTTTGGGCTGTAGCTGCACACCCAGATGGTGATTGTATTGTGGCATCTGGTGAGTTTGATGGACAACCACTCTCAAAAGTTTATAAAGATAATAAAAGTCTTTTTGGTGATTGTGAGCATGATGAGTTTCCACTACTTGTTAAAATTATTGATGCAAACAAAGATTTAAGCATTCAAGTGCATCCTGATGATGTGATGGCAAAAAGTTTAGGCCTACCCCATGGTAAAGCAGAAGCATGGTTGATCTTAGATGGTGATGAAAAAAGCGAACTTATTGTTGGGCACACATGCAAAACAAGAGATGAATTAGAACAAGCACTAAACAATCCTACTCATTTTTCTTGGCTACAACGGTTTCATGTTCGTCCAAATCAATTCTATTACTTACCAGGAGGTACAGTCCATGCAGTTGGTGCAAACACAATGGTATATGAAATTGAACAAAACTCGAACATAGCGTTTCGCATTTATGATTATGAAAGGTTTGTTGGAGAGCAAAAACGCGATTTACATTTAAAGAAAGCGCTCGAAGCAATCAAAGTACCAGATTTAAAACGAGAAGCGATACCACAAAGAATTATCACCAACACAATGAAACATACATTTCATTTACGATCAGAACATTTTGTTGTTCAGAAGTTTGAGATAGATGAGGATACAATACTAGAACAAGATCAAATGTTTGTTGTGTTAGGATTTTTGACAAAAGGTTCAGTAAATGGTATTCAAGCAAATGCGGGAGACCATTTTATTGCCCTAAACAGTTGTGAAAAACTACATCTAACAGCAGGAACGACGGTCATAGCAACATACATTCCTAGAAAATGCTAATGGTTAAAGTAAGTGGGCATTAGTTCAGAATTAATTACTAAAAAATGTTATAATTAATGAGGATAGAAAAAGGAGGACATTATGAAATATTTAAATAAATTACAAGTCTATCTATCTAATCTAGCGGTGTGGAATGCTAAATTACACAATATGCATTGGAATGTACAAGGAAAGTTTTTCTTCCAACTACATGAGAAAACAGAAGAAATGTATGATGAAGTTTTTAAGCAATTTGATGATGTTGCAGAACTCATTAAAATTAAAGGTGAACTACCACTAGCAACTCTTGCAGAGTACTTAAAGCATGCCACAATCAAAGAAGTAGAAACTAAATTATTTACTACAGATGAAGTTATTGATGTCATTGTTGCTGATCTAACAGCATTAAATGATTTAGCAAGAAATATTCGCAATGAAGCAGATGAAGCTGGAGATTTTACAGTTGTCATGATGTTTGAAGAGTTTGTTGCAAGTTATGAAAAAACCTTATGGTTCTTGCGTGCGTTAAAAGGATAGTATTTACAAACTGCCTCTAAGGCAGTTTTTTTATGCACTTTTGTTGGAATTTTAAGCAAAATTGGTATAATGACACCTAGAAAGTAGGAAGTCATGAGAAAATTTTACAAAAAGAAAATCTACAGTTACACACAGTTCTTTCGAGCGATGGTGTGCTTATTTAATACTTTGCCATATTTATCAAATGCAAAACGAAAAAAATTGCTCAATAAACAATTTATTGAACGCATTATGCTAGCCGTTACAGAAGTGAATGGTTGTTCTTTGTGTAGTTATCAGCATACAAAAATTGCATTGAAATCCGGATTAACAACAAAAGAAATTCAAGCGTTATTGGATGGTGACACACAAGGACTACATCAAAATGAAGTGATTGGTGTTCTTTTTGGTAAACACGTAGCAGATCAAAATGGATTATTTGACCAAGACTATTTGACTCGTGTTATTAAAGAATATGGACAAGAGAAAGCATATGGTGTACTTGGTGCTATCCGCATCATTATGTTTACAAATATCATGGGGATTGCAATTGGCATCATTGTAGACACTTTTAAAGGTGAAAGTAGAAAAATATCACTGTTTGTGTATGCAATAGGAGCTCTTATCTTTATGATTGTTGCATTACCTGTAGCCTTTATTGTTTCTATAGTGATAAAAGCACTCAACAAAGAGCGCTTAATTTTCGGTTATGAATCATAATAAAATCTTTAATGTGATCGCTAAGGAGTATGGTTGGTTTTTTAATAAGCAAGTTAAGATGTACACAGATTTGTTAGAGAAATCCAACTTCTTCACCACATTTTCCAAAGATAGTAAAATATGTGATGCAGGTTGTGGAACAGGTGCGCTCGCGTATGTTTTAGCACACAGAGGCTATCAAGTCACAGCAATCGATGCTTCATCAAGAATGATTGCGGTTGCTAAAAAGAAGGTTAACCATCCAAATGTTGATTTTCTAATCGGTGATATTTTCAATTTACCTTTTAATGATCAATCATTTGATGTGATTTTAACGAGTTATGTAATTCATGGTTTTAAAGAGAAACTTCGTAAGCAACTGTATTTAGAATTTTCCAAAATAGCGAAAGAAGAAATCATTGTCATTGATTTTAGTCATAAACGACGATGGTATATAGACGTCATTGAGTATTTAGAAGGATCTGATTATATTTACT
>CAYGIY010000018.1:0-15340 GCA_964350055.1 uncultured Erysipelothrix sp. | reverse complement strand
TCTTATCATTTCTTATACTTAGTGGTTGTCAACCACGTTTGATTGAACCACCATCCTTTACACTGGAAACTTATCCTAGAGTTGATGGATCAACCGTAACAATCCCTTTATCTGAGGCTATTGCAGCTCAACTAACTGGAACTACTTTAGAAGAAGTTCGACCGATTATTCATCATTCAAAAACTCATGAAGCCTATCTTAATCTTATTAATCGTGAAGTTGATTTAATATTTGTCACCTACCCATCCATCGAGGAGCAACAATATGCACAAAATAGCGGGATTGAACTAGAGATTATTCCAATTGTCAGTGAAGCTTTTGTGTTTTTAACACATAAAGACAATCCTGTAGAATCCTTATCATTAAAACAAATCCAAGATATCTATCAAGGTAAGATTACCAATTGGCAACAAGTTGGTGGTGATGATGTCCCTATCGTTGCTTATCAAAGACCTGAAAACTCTGGTAGTCAATCAGGATTTTTAGAATTAATCATGAATGGTCTTACGCCTATGGTACCACCAACAAATTGGATACAAGGGTCTATGGGAGAAATCATTGATGCGGTTGCAACCTATCAAAACGTACCTGATGCGATTGGATACTCCTATTATTACTTTGTCGTGGATATGTGGGGTAATGATCAAGTGAAGTTATTAAAAGTCAATGATGTTTACCCAAATAATGAAACCATTTCTTCAAAACAATATCCGATACACACCTATTATTATGCAGTGTATCGTCAAGATGAACCAAATAATAGTGATGTAAGACAGTTGGTGGATTGGTTATTAAGTGAATCAGGCCAACAACTTGCAGAGGATTTTGGTTATGTTAAAGTTAATTAAACTTTTCATACTTATTCTAATACTTGCAGGTTGTGCTCCTGCACAATATAAACCTGTTGAAACCATTAAACCAGATGACTCCGTGTGGAAACTTCCTTTTGATCCACCTCAAGGTAAAGTCATCAATTCTTCAAGTGAACAGTTTGCCCTTTTAAATAATCCCATCACATTCAATCATGTTTCAGTTGCTCAAGGAACCTATTTACAAGTTCAAGGGCTAACAGATAAAGCAGTAGAAGAATCAATTAATCAGCAAATCAAAGCGGCTTCAATGAGTTTGTTGAATTATGATCTGACAAATTTACCACCTTATCGTGGTATTGAACAAATCATCACACCAAATACCACACTGCAACAAGACTCATTTGATGTGAGATCAACTTACAATCATAATTTTGTGTTGTCTTTAATTTTAAGTCGCACCATGGGTTTTCAAACACCAAAAGGTGAGGTGTTTGTTGTTGTAGAAGATGGTTTAACCTTTGACTTAAACACAGGTAATCAATTAACACTCAGTGACATACTTACCAATGATGTCGATGCAAAGCTATGGTTTAACGATTTACTTATGTCTGATTATGTTCATGGTGATGATTTAATAGATACAACATTTGGGTATTCAATTTCATCATTTGTTGAATCATTTAAGGGGTTAAGACCAAATCAAAAATTCTATATAGATTATAATACATTGGTTTTATTATTTGATTTTGAAACACCTGAGATGCAACATGCGTTTTCAACAAACCATCTATTCATACAATTTTCTGCTTTTGAAGATCAATTCGCCCTACCCACTCGTTTTATAACAAACTCATCAGTGTTTAAGTCTTCATTTATCAATGGAAGTTTCCTATTTCCTGGTTTTGAACGTGTGCCATTTGATGTAGCTACCATTGATATTAATGGTTATGAAGTTATACAATACACGCAACTTAAATCATTGAACCAACCGCACGTGGTTGCTTACATTAAACAAATTAAAGATGAACTAGCACGCATTCTTGATGATCTAGAGTATACAACACTAGTTGAAGTTGCCTTGTATTTTTCTGAGTCTGAAACCTTAAAGTATTCAACGATTGATAGCAATATTAATATTGTTTTTGATGAAAGCTACATAAGCAAACGATTCATCCAAAGCTTTAAACAAGAGACGCTTTTATCAATTGACGATTTAATTCCATACACAACTAATTATCAATCAACCATGAAAGACTACATCCGTGCGCATTTTAAGGACTATACCGGCTATACCCTGCAAGAAGATAATGTGATACTCGATATCACGCAACTTGGAGTTCAATGGAGTGGTTTTGAAGTTGTGGTTGAAGTTGAAGCATTTGATCATGAGTTAACAATAAATATCCCGTATGGGGTGTTTGATATTCATCAATTACCAATGTTTAACAATACATTTGCCCGTTTTGATTATTGATTGATCATCATCACTTTACAATGTGCTTTGCATCACAAACAATAAAAACAATAGATAAATCAATGATTGGAAAATAGTACTTATATCCTTTTGGCGTAGAGAACTGATGGTTGGTGAAAATCAGTGCAAAAGCTATATCGAATGGTTCCATAAGAGCAAGGCGAATTATAGTAGCTAAGAGCGAAGCTGACCGTTATCAGACAGCACGAATATGATTGTATTCGGACAAAGATATCGTACAAGCGATAGTTAGGATGGCACCGCAAAAGCACCCATTGCTCCTACAGGGAGATGGGTGCTTTTTTTTAGGAGGGATCCTCATGATATGAACACATAAAACAATGTGCATTGTAAATACTTTAACGAAAGGATTCTATTATGAAAACCAAAGAAATTGTTTTAGCATCATTACTACTCGCATTAGGACTTGTCTTGCATGCAATGACACCACCTATTCTTTAAAGTGTGAAACCTGATTTTCTACTAGCGACGATGTTTATTGCCATCTTGACACAACCAAAAGTAAGTAACACCTTACTTATTGGATGTGTAGCAGGTATTCTTGCTGCGATGACTACTGGATTTCCAGGAGGTCAAATCCCTAATATCATCGACAAACTAGTCACTGCCTTCTTTGTATTAGGCGTGATTCGCCTTTTAGGTACACATGTCAATGTATTCACCATCACATGTTTAGGATTTATTGGAACCATATTTAGTGGTGTTGTCTTTTTAAGTAGCGCCTTATTGATGGTGGGGCTTTCAGTTCCATTTACTGCACTATTGATTGCTGTTGTCCTACCCGCAGCTTTAGCAAATTCAATTACAAGTGCTGTTTTCTTTAAGACCTATCACATCATTGTAAAACCATATCTAAAAAAAATACCAGCTTAAATAGACAAAACTGCAGTCTTGATGCTAACATCAATCACTGCAGTTTTTTTGTTATCTTCTTTCGAGCATCTCTTGTAATGCTTGGTGTTGTTTTTTTAATTCCATCACACTCACATAGAGCTCTTCGATGATGATTTCAGCCTTTTGATCAATCAAGAAATCTTGTTCACTACGAATGCGGTCCTTTGCTTCTTGTCGATTTTGAGACATCATAATAATGGGTGCTTGTAAGGCAGCGATACATGACAGTATTAGATTTAATAAGATAAATGGGTAAGGATCAAAAGGTTTTGTCATCAACACCCATCCGTTGATGCAGATCCAAATACCCAACACACACAGAAATCCGATAATAAACCCCCAACTCCCTGCTTTTATCGCAATCCAATCAGATAGCTTCTGACCAAAAGAAAGCTGTTCTTGTTGAAGTTGATTGATGTTTTTCACTTGTCTTTTTTCAAGTAATTCATTTATTTGTTCTTGCGTGGTTTGTGTCATGCGTGTTCTCCTTTGTTATATCATCAAAACAAGTATCCTTGACACTACTATTTTAACTCACAAAGCGTTTACTTGCTATTGTTTAATAACACTTGGAAACACTTGGATAGGCAATCGTTATAATAATCTTGTGTAACTAAAGGAGCCATTCATGATTTACTTAAAAGCAATTACTTGGTATAAACATGCAAGATTAAGACCAAATAAACCAAATAAACAAATAAGAAGACAATACAGCAACTAAAGTAAAGGGAACTCCAATTTTCATGAAGTCTTTTGTGGTTGGATGAAAACCCGCTTTTCTTAAAATACCAAGTCCAGCAATATTTGCTGATGCACCAATCGGCGATAAGTTACCTCCTAAAGTAGCACCAGTTAATAAACCAAAATAAAGAATGGTTGGATCTATACCCAAGTTGGTTGCTAACACACTGACAACAGGAAGCATGGTGGCTACATAGGGAATATTATCAATCAATGCTGATGCAATCACACTAAACCAAACAATCAAAGAATAGGTCATCCATAAATCATTTTTAGCAATCATGCCAAAAAGATGGCCAATATCATCGATAATTCCTACTTCACCAATACCATAAATAATGATGAATAGACTAGCCAATAAAATGATTGTACGATAATCTATTTCCTTAAGTGTAAGCATAATCGCTGTGATGCTTTTTGATACGATGCTTTTTCTAATGATTCCAAGCAACATCAAAACCATACAGATAGTGCCATTGATCAGAGCAAATTCAATATTCATAAAAGATGCTAGAATCAACAAGCCAATCATTGCCAATAGCAAGATTGTTGGAAAATAGTCATTTACGACTTCAATTTCTTGTTTTTTAACTAAAGCATGATGATGTCTAAATAACCACCACAGAATAAACACACTAGCAAAAGCACCAAGTTGTACTGCCCAAAAGATGCTGAGCTTGTGATCAAACACAAAGAAATCAAAGAAATTCATGTTGGCATAACCACCAAGTAAAATAGAGGTTGTATCTCCAACCAAAGTTGCTGCACCTTGTAAATTGCTTGATACTGCAATGGCAATGATCATTGGAATGGGATTAATCTTTAACCGTTTTGCAACACTCAATGCAACAGGTGCTACCATTAATACCGTGGCTACATTATCAATAAATGCCGAGATAAGTCCGGCAAACAAAGACAAACTAATCATAGCCCATTTTACGTTTGGTGTTTTATTGAGCAAATAATCAGCCAATAAAATCGGCATTTTAGATTCAATAAACAAGGCAACGATCCCCATCGTGCCACCAATCATCATTAACACATTAAAATCGATGGCTTGCGTAAGTTTTGAAAACGGGCTAATACTAAGCACAACAAAAAGCATCGCTGAAGTAAGAGCGATCAGCCAACGATGTTTGACAAAAATTAATAATAATACATATGTGACGACAAACAAACCTAAGGCAAGTTCTTTCATGATAACCTCATATCGGATAACATTCTATCAATACTAGGATATCATTACAATCATAAATATCATATTCTTGATGATACTTTGGTGAAAACAGGCATAAAAAAACACGGATTTATCTAACCCGTGTGTTAAGCGATTATTTTAGTACCTGATTTACCCTCAAGTGCTGCTTTTGCTTTTTCTAAAGCGGCAATGACACTTGTCTTATTTTTACCATTTTCAACAAAAGAAATTGCTGCTTCAACTTTTGGAAGCATGCTACCTGGAGCGAAATGCCCTTCTTGTATGTATTGTCTTGCTTGATCAACATCTATCACTTCAAGTGCTTTTTGGTCTGGTTGATTAAAGTTAATCATCACACGATCAACAGCAGTTAAGATAAATAAGAAATCAGCATCGACAAGTTGTGCAACTTTCGCTGATGCAAAATCTTTATCAATCACGGCATCAACACCAACAAGTTGTCCATTTTGTTGAATGACTGGGATACCACCACCACCAACTGTGATGACAATCACCCCTTGGTCTATGAGTGTTTTAACCACTTCTTTTTCAACAACATCGACCGGTTTTGGACTGGCTATGACTCGACGATACCCACGCCCAGAATCTTCAATCATCGTATAACCTTTTGCTTCTTCTAATACATGCGCTTGTTCTTTGCTATAAAAAGACCCAATTGGTTTGGTTGGATGATCAAAAGCAGGATCATTTTGATCGACCAAGACTTGAGTCACAATTGTGACGACTTCTTTATTTATTGAACGTGCTTGTAATTCATCACGAATTGCATTTTGTAAATGAAAACCAATATACCCTTGGCTCATGGCACCACATTCTGCAAAAGGCATTTCAGGTGTTTGAACATGTTGGTTGGCTGCATCAAATACTTGATTAATCATGCCAACTTGAGGTCCATTGCCATGAGCAATCACCAGTTGATGACCATCTTCAATAAGATCAACCAAAGGTTTTGCTGTCTCTTTTACTAGTTCTAATTGTTCTTTAGGATTATTACCTAGTGCATTTCCTCCTAAAGCAATGACGATTCTCATAGATTTTCTCCTTTATAAGACAACGACAACAAACAATATCGCGCCAACAATAACAGCAGCGGTTACGGTGATTGGTAGTACTTTTTTAAGGACAATCCCTTCCTTACCTAAGATGCCAGCAGTGGTTGTTCCTAAGATAATATTTCCCGGGGATAGTGTATTACCAATTGCACCACCTGCTGTTTGTGAACCTAGAATTGCTGCTGTGTTTAAGTTTAATATGCTTGATGTTGTTAATTGGAATTCTCCAAACAAGATATTAGATGCCATATTAGAGCTTGTCATAAATGAACCAAGCATCCCAATAACTGGAGCTAAGATGGCATAGTAGCTACCAAATGTCACCGCAATCCCTTGAGCAAGCACGACTGTTTGTCCTGTGCCGCCCATCATGCGTGACATTAGAATAAAGCCAAGTACAGCAACAGCTGAAGGACCTGTCTTTTTAAATGATCTTGATAATATTGCTTTTGCTGAATTTGCTTTTACCCATCCTTTTGATTGATAAAATAAGTATCCAATAAGCGATGCAATGATTAAGAATAATCCCGCATGGGTGAAAATCGCAAGTGGTGAAAACAATTCAACCGCAGAATTTACATATCCATAACCTGTGCTTGTTTGAGGAAAAGCAAATCCAATTCTAAATTGTCCTAAAAAATTCTTGATTGGTGTAATAAGCAACACAAACAACGTGATTGCAGTTAAAACATAATATGGAAGAAAAGCTTGGTGAACACCCATGTTTTTAGGTGCAGCAACTTCTTCTTCAACAATGGCATCACGATCCATAACTTTGCTGTTATCTAAGCGCCATGCTTTGCCATATCGTTTTGTTTTGCTTAGTAAAAACACAGCCACAAGCGCAATCACAGCAGGAACAAACGCTGCTAGTGTTTGATTCACTTGGCTTAGTACTAACTGACCACCACCTTGAATAAGTGAGATCAAAACAACGGCAGGTAATCCTTTTTTTAACGCTTCTTTACCACCATAAATCCAGGCAATCGATACACCTGAGATGAAGTTCCAAACCCATATAAACAAAGCTGCCCAAAAAGCTGTTTGTAAAAGTAAAACTGGGTCAGATGCTAGATTTGTTTGTAAAACCAACGCATCCCAAGCAACGGCTAATGTACCAAATGTATTAGCCCATGCATGTCCAATCAAAGGGATAAGCACTGCCCATATAGGCTTGACTCCGATACCTACAAGTAAAGGTGCTCCAACTGCAACCGGAACACCAAATCCTGTGATCCCTTGTAGAAAACTCATAAATACCCATCCGAGTGCAATCACTTGAATGAGTTCATTTGGTGTTACTTTTTGTAAACCTTTGCGAAAAACAGTGAATGCCTTGGCTTCACTGACAACTTCATAAAGAAGAATGGCAGGCCATACAACAATTAATACAACAAGCGCACTCCAAAGGCCTTTAATTGCTTCAAAGCCAATCAACGATAAGTCTGCTTGATAAAAAAACAATCCAGAAACAATTGCGATAGCAAGCCCAATTGGTGCTGCTTTTGTAGCGCCCCATTGCAGTCCAACCATCAAAACCAATAACACAATGATTGGCAGTGCTGCAACAAACCACATCAATATATTAAGCGGAATATTCATTCTCTCTCCATCCTTTCAAAACAATTCCTTCGCAAGTGGTGCGAAGGAATATTAACTTGAATCGACTACGGATCTACCCTACAACTTAAATCACTTTGATAATCGGGGGAAGTAGGTAAGTATGACATGTATACAACTAATATCATCATAGAATAAACCCGTAGTCAATAACAAATACAATCGATTCAATCTTATTGTTTTATTTTAGCTTGCATTGCTGTGATTGCTTGAACAAAACAATCCAGTGGTGGCGTTACAATACCTGCACCAACTTGACCAATACCAGGCTCGCGATGAGCCATACCAGTATTAATCACTGGAAGAATGTTCTTTTCTACAACTTTACGTGCATCAATAGCGGTTGCTGTCCCAACAAATCCCATCGTTGGGATGACAAAGTGCGGACTTAATCCAACACATATTTCTTGCATGTCACTGCTATATTGAATTGCTTCTTCCACACTGCTAGCACCGACAAATCGAACAACTGCTGGTGCTGATCCCATGGCAAAGCCACCAATACCGAATGTTTCAATGATTGTGCTATCACCAATATCTGGGTTAGCGTCTTTTTCAGTGTATCCTGGAAAGAACAAACCAACAGGATTATTCACTGGTGCTTCAAACCATTGTTCTCCTAAAGCACTGATTTTAATGCCAAAGTTGGTTCCATTACGACTTAATGTTGTCACAACTGTGCTGTATGGAATATTTTTTGCTGGATCTGTGATTGCTTTTCCTGCTGCCATTGCTAAATTTAAGAAAAACTGATCATTTCCAGTAACAAATGTTGTAATCTTTGTTAACTCTTCTCTAACCTCGACTACTGAAGTAAGATACTTCATGATTTCACGAACAAATAATGAAGATGCTCCTGTGTTTCTTTGGTGCATTTCATCACCCATCGCCAATGCTTTTGCAATGATGACTTTTAATGAAATGGGTCCCGATAATGCCAATGCTTTTTTCATGGCAGGCGCTAATGATTGCTCTAACCATTTAAGACGTTCAATGACATCAGGTCCATTAGCACCAAAGCGCATCACTTTTCCTAACCCTTCATTAAATGGGCAATACGCAACATTACCAAAGGTTTCATTTTTCACTTCCCAAAGAGGCATGGAATAAGTAATCATCCCTGTCATTGGTCCAACCGCTCCCATTTCATGGTTTGGTCTGAATTTAATTTTATTGGCTAAAACAAGTTTTTTTGCATCTTCTAAAGTTGCTGCTAATTCTTCATAGACAATTGCCCCTAAAATAGCCCCTTGTAAAGGACCACACATGTCTTCCCATGCGATCGGAGGACCAGCATGTCCAATGGTGTACTTATCCATACCCTCTATCACATCTTTTGCATACTTCACATCAACTAGATTAGGTTCTGCTTGATTGATGATATCAAATGCTTTTTGATTAGCCTCATCTACTTTTTCTAAATCTAAATCATTAAGAATATTCACCAATGTTGGATTACCATTTGCTGGTGGTCTCCAATCCATGTGAATGGTTTCGATGGATTGATCTTTTAGTGTGTCACTAAAGGTTTCCAAGCCAATATTGACGACTTTTAAATCTTGATTAAATAGTTTATTAATTTTACTCATGATGCTTGTCCTGCTTTATATTGCAAGAGCAATGCTGCATACTGTGCAGCTTGTGCATTGGTTGGTAAGACAACAACTTGAGCTGCTTCTAGTTTCTTAACTTGTTGTGATTTGACTTGAGGATCTGCTTCACTACCTGTAACAGATGCAACATAAACAACCTCACGTCCGTTTAATAGTTTACTTGCTTCACTAATGGCTTTAACAATCTCACCTGCTGGGTCATCATGACTACCATAACCAAGCACACAATCAAGTAATACAACGGCAGTATTTGGATCTTGCACTTCTTTTTTAATACGTTCACTACGTAGTCGTGGATCAATCATAGGATGTGCCATTCCATCAGTGAAATAGTCTTCTCCTAAATCCACAATGGTGTGATTAACACTTTCATCGGGATTATCTAACATAAGGTGTGATTCCATGGCGATGTTTGAATACACATCACCAAGTGATTTTGAAAGCAATAACATCGCTTCATAAGCTAAGGTACCACCTGTATACAATCCACGTAAATAGTTACCAGTATTCTTATTTGTAAGAGCAACCATTTGATCAGCAGTAACCACTGGTGCTGACTTTGGTTCTTGATCTTGAGCTAATGCAACCAAATAATACGCTGCACTTTCTAAAGTGTATGCATCGTAAATATTTGAGTTTTCAACCACAGACTTGTCACCGCCTAAAAAGCAAGCAACCACAGGTTTATTAAAATGCTGTACTTTATCAATAATTTTCTTCATTACAGAAGTTGATGGAGGTTTTGAGATGATTCCTATGACATCGGTTGCTGGATCAGCATGCAGTGCATCTAGTGCTTGCAGTGCCATTTTTCCACCAATCACATCTTTCATATCACGGCCACCGGTTCCAAGTGCTTGTGATATACCACCATTAAGTGCATCAATAATCACCGTCACTTCTTGAAGTCCAGTTCCTGATGCTGCAACAAGTCCAATGTTTCCACGTCTTACAACATTAGCAAATCCTAAAGCAACACCATTAATAATTGCTGTGCCACAATCTGGGCCCATCATGAGTAGTTCTTTTTCAACTGCGTATGCTTTTAATTGGTTTTCTTCTTCAACCGATACATTATCACTAAACAACAACACATGGATGTTGTTTCTTAGACAATTCATAACCTCTTTGCGAGCGAAACGTCCTGGCAAAGAAACCACCGCAAAATTTAAATCCGGTACTGCTTTTGTTGCCGCAGTTACTGTTTTAGCAACAACATCTTTAGATTTTGATGCTTTGCTTTTATTTTCAAATTGTTCTTCAAGCACAACAATCGCTTGATCAACGACTACTTGAGAATCTGAATGGATTCCAATCACTAAATCATTGGCACTCGCTTTTTTTGCGAATTCCTCTGTAAGAACACCTGAATTCAACATCAAATCTTTGTTATGATCAGTGCCCATCATGACTGCTGCTTGTGTAATACCTTCAATAGCATTGAGTTTACTTGAAAACAACATGAGTGTCACTGAGTCAAAATATGAATTCTCTTTTATCACATTATGGATCATTTCGATTTTCCTCCCTCTAATAAACCATAGTACAAACCTACTAAA
This sequence comes from uncultured Erysipelothrix sp., assembly GCA_964350055.1. Lineage (GTDB taxonomy): Bacteria > Bacillota_I > Bacilli_A > Erysipelotrichales > Erysipelotrichaceae > UBA6182. The sequence goes on along the minus strand of CAYGIY010000018.1, from coordinate 4,335 downwards.
AAATCTGAGCCTGATGAATGACCAATTGAACTTATTTTTTCAAGATACTCTTGATATTGCTGATCATGATTATAAGCATGTAATAACCCAACAACGTATTCATTGAATTCACCCATCATCGCATACATTAAATATTCTCTACTAATACTGGTTGTGGTATCGAGCACCAAACTTAGTTTAGTCATTAGCAAATTCAGTAGCTTATTTATCTCTTTATCATCATTAAGATAATGAAATGCTGCTAGCATACCACATACAAAATCATCTCCTGAAGGAGTCAATCCCTCACCAACACCAATTATTTGAACAACTGTTTTGACAAACTGATGTTTGTTTTCGCTTTGATTAAGTTGAACAAATGTTTCCATTGCGTATTGACCTAACGGACGTAATGTCTTTTGGTCAAGACTTGTATTTCGCATGGCCTTAACAAACTCTCCGTGGCACATACTTGAATGCAACGCATCAGCAATCGTTTCAGTTAAAGAAATGAGTGTTTCTTTGTTTTTACGATATGGTACGACTTTATAATCATAGACATTGGCTCTTTTTTTAGAGAGCAACTGACCATGGATTAGCAATCCTTCAGGATTAAAGTAGATTGATTCTCCAACGGCAACACGCAATTCAGATAGTGCCATTTCACCTAAGTTCAAACTAATGCTCATCGGTGTTTTTGGTAAGCTGAATCGTTGCAGCGTAAACAATCGGTCTTTTACTTTAATATTGCATGTGTTGTTAAAGACAGAGTGTACCGTAACTTGTGTCCCTTGATTGAATAAATCTTCAAGATGATGCGAATAAGATTGAATGTTAATAAACATCACGCTTCCTTTGCATCATCATGGTCTCATACAGAAACCGCTTTCGCAATGTTCAAACATTATGAAATAAAAAGACAACCATTGTGCAAAGTGTACAATGGTTGTTGTTTGGTATTTATTTAATCGATAATTGGCGTTATAAGTTCAATATTCTTTTAATGTGCAATGCGATTTGGATATTAAAGTTCTCTTCTGCGTCTTTAAAATCGGTATCCAATATTTTCTTGATTTTCTCGATGCGATAAATAAAGGTATTACGATGAACAAATAATGTCTTAGCTGCTTCGCTGACATTTGCATTTGATTTAAAATAAGCATCCAAGGTTGTAATTAACTCACTGTCATTTGCCACATCATAGTCATGCAATTCGCCCAGAGTTTCAGTATAAAACTGTTTGAGTTGATCATTGTTTATGTGTTGATCAAGTAAGTGATAGCCCATCATGTCATTAAAGAAGAATACGTTTGTGTTATGGTTTACTTTCTTTGATAGCTTGATGGATTCTAATGCCAGTGAATATGATTTACTGATGGTGTGTATTTGATGGCACACATTACCAACACCAACACGGTAATCAAGCTGATTAAGTGAGGATTTAATTGTAACATCTAGATTATCTATCAATGATCTTAGTACTTTTTCTTGTTGGTTTGATTTTAACTGCTTCGATAGCTCGATAAACACGATGATGCTGTTTTGTCGTTTGATCGTGTGTGCTTTTTGTTTTAAGAAAGTTGTTGTTTCTTCAATGATACTCAAAAGCATAAAGAGTTGATCCTCTTTAGCATCGTCACTTTGAATGATGGCAATGACATAATCTTTTGCAATATCCAGACCATGAACCTCTGCCATGTTATCCACTGCTTTGATGGACACAACTCGATTTTGAATAAGGTCATCAAAAAAATCATCTCGCATTCGATTACGTGATTCTTGAAGCTGTTGCATTTTAATCTGTTTGATTGCTGCTGTTGTGGCTGCTGTTTCTAACGCCACATAATCTGTGACTTCGAGTTTTTTTACGGTTTCCCACGCTAGGATATACCCATAAATATCATTGGCATAGGCAATCGGGATAATTCGGATTGTGATAGGTCCATCTTCTTCTGGAAATTTACGCTTGATGCTTAATGTGAACTTATCCGTACTTGTGGGAATGTTATTGGTAAACTCAAATGGAAAACATCGTTGATTCATGTCTAATGATAAGTAATTAGATAGTGAATACTCATTATCTGGTTGCTCATGATAGCTTAGTAGATTAAAATGGCTATCTAGCATCAGCACTGGATTATTAATCAACTCACTAGCAATCTCAACAATTCGCCAAAAATCACCATCTTCAAGTGAACATTGATTGAATACTTCATGAATACTACGATACTTTTTTAGTAAACTGTTTTCGCGCTTGTAAATTAGGTTGTTAATGACATTGGTCACTTGTGCTAAAGAATACACATACGGTATTTCGATAATTGGAAAGTTAACCTTTTTAGCTTCATCAATCATAACTTGAGGTACTTCATCCCAATAGCGCTTGATTTTAACGCCAATCCCTGCACAATTCATTTCAGCAAGCTCTTGAATCATTTGACGTTGTAACTCAGGATTATCCTTGTATATGTAGCCTGTTGTTAGTAAAAAATCACCTGCTGTAAACCATTCATAAGAATCAGGGCTATCAATAATATTGACATTATAAATGACATTGTCGTTATTTTCTTCTCCAACAACAAGCTTCATTCCTTTGATTGTTTTATTCTTAAGAAATCTTTCAATCGTTAACGCATCCATTGATTCACCCTATTTTCAATTCAATCACTGCATCTGATAAAATCATTTTATCAAATCAAAACTCAAAGTCCATAAAAAAACAAAAACTTCTTTTAAGACATCCACTTCTTAAAAAAAGTTGATAATTATGTTAATGTAGTAAACAAGGATAGGTGTCTACATGAAAAACGCAACATGGTTAACAACCTTACACACAACACTATTTTTTGCTTCAACTTTCAACGAGTTGATACTAAAACTTTTTTTAAATTCAATCATTGGGCTTGTTTTATCCGCAATTGGATACACGTTACTCCCCTTTGATATCAACTTTTTAGGATTAATCTATCTTTTGCTTAGTTATTGGATGGTTTTAAAATCATTTTCTGCAAATTCAAAATAAAAGTCACTTGAATTAAGTGACTCCGTTTGTTATATGTTCTAAATGGGTTTGTTGTGCAAGCTCTTGTGGGTCATAACCTAATCGTTTTCGACCTTGAATCAATAACACAAAACCTAATAAATACACAATCGCACCTGCAATAAACATCCCAGAATTACCAACCAAATCCATGGCTGAACCTAATACAAAAGGTCCAATCATTTGTCCAGTCATCGTAAACACATAATATAAGCCAATAAAGAATCCAACCCGATCACGTCCACCAAGATCAGCAATCAGTGGCATGGCTTGGACATTAATCAAAGACCAACCAAACCCAGCAAATACAAAGATGATGCCGATGATGGTTGTGCTTCGAACTGGAATAGCAAGTAAAAATAACATCGGAACTATTAGTAGCCCCAATGACATTGTTGGAATTTTACCCCACTTTGTACCAACAAAGCCTGCAAATAATGCTGATATTAAAAACGAACCAGCAAAGGTTGTGAGCACAAAGGCTGCTTGTCCTTCGGTAAGACCTAAAGTCTCAACACCATAAATTGGAAACATAGCATCTAATCCAGCATATCCGATAAAATACGTAAACATCGCTAAGAAAATAAGCAATTGCCCTCTATTTTCTTTTTTTGTTAGAACTTTAATACCAGCGAAGGTATCTTTGATTGGATTTGTTTTTGTCACAGGTGAATTATCAATATATGGTGGTTGACGATCAGCCTTAAGCCAAACAATAACCAATGTAATTGGCAATACAATAGCACCCACACCAAATGGAATTCTTGGATCGATATCATATAGCAAAGAAAGCCCACCAAAAGCAATCAGTGTTCCAATACCACCCATCAGATTAATAATACCATTTGCTGCTGAACGCTTTTGTGGTGGCGTATGATCGGGCATCAATGAAATGACAGGGCCTCGATATATGTGAATCGCTGTGGTAAATAGTACCTCAACAATAATTAATGTCCATAAGACTTGTGCTGCAAATGGAATTGCAAAGAATGTTAACGCTGCAAATGGAATAGCAACAATGATAAAAGGTAGCCGTCTACCAAGTTTCGAGTTAACCCGATCAGACCATGCGCCAATGATTGGAATTAGTATTAATCCAATCAAGTTATCAGTCCCCATTAATAGGCCAATCAATGCACGAGAATCAATGAATTCACGATACATCAGTGGTAAAAACGCATTATAAAGTGTAAATGCAAGTTGTACACCTAAAAAGCCAAAACCAAGCCACCATATCTTTGAATACTTAAAACCGTCGGATGAAGGCTTCGCTTTTAATTGTTTTATGTTCATGATGTCACCTCAAAGTATTGTTA
>CAYGIY010000017.1:0-15775 GCA_964350055.1 uncultured Erysipelothrix sp. | reverse complement strand
ATCATCTTCAATTGAGATTGGATCAATATTTGGAGCGTATCGTCGCATGATTTCTCCCTCTTTGCTTATTAAAAATTTAGTGAAATTCCATGGAATTGTCTTAATCAAAGAACGATGATGTTTTTTTAAGAATCGATATAGTTCTGTTGTATTTTTTCCATTAACTTCGATTTTCTCAAATATTGGAAATGTCACGCCATAGTTGATTTGACAGATTTGCTCAGCTTTTTCAGCATCATTTGGTTCTTGATTTCCAAACTGATCACAAGGAAATCCCAACACTATAAATCCTTCATCTTTATGTTTTTGATAGAGTTCTTCTAAACCTTTAAATTGTGGTGCAAACCCACAGTTTGACGCTGTGTTAACAACAAGCACGACTTTACCTTTAAGTTGAGCAAAATCAAATGGTCGATGATTGGCTAAGGGATATTTGAAATCATAAAATGTCATTGTATTTCCTCCTAAGTCATTTACAAAACATTAACACAACAAACTAATGCAAACAATTGTATTGCTTACTTTTTTTTGTTGTCTTTGTCTTTTCGATATTGTTCCATGACTTCACCAAATATCTCCGCTTGTGATGGTGGAGTATACGTTATTGCATTTGCTCCTGCTTCTATCGTTGCCATCACGCTTTCTTTATTTGGACCCCCCGTTGCAATAATTGGAAATTCTAGGTAGTCTTTTCGAATGAGTTTAACTAGTTCAATCGTTTCAGAACCACCAGAAATATTCAATATTTTGGCACCTGCTTTAATCTTTCCATGATAATCATCATGTTTGGATACAATCGTAGCTAAAATTGGAATATCAATACGAGAACGTAGCAATTGTATATTTTCATTATCCATTGGTGCATTGACAACAACACCATAAGCCCCATGAAGCTCAGCCTGTAGTGCGATGCTTGCTGATCGTATCCCACGGGTAACCCCACCACCTACACCGACAAAAACGGGAACAGAAGCGACATCCAACACCGCTTCATTGATAAAGAGTTGTGGTGTAAAAGGGTATACTGCAATGATGGCATCCGCATTATTATTTGCAATAATTGAGACATCTGTTGAATACAGCAATGATTTTATCAGCTTTCCCATCACTAAAATACCACTGCAATTTTCAATTTCTTGGGGGACTTTTACTGTTCTTAATTTAATTTCCACAATAACTTCTGGTGCAACCCGTTCACTCATAATTAACCTCCTTTATCAATCAATCTGTTTATAACAGGTTGACATAATGAAAATCAACATTCTATTTTTTTGAATCTTCCAATTCACAGGATAAACAGATCCCAAGGTGGCAGCATTTCAGTTTTTGACATGTGGGGCATTGCCAAGTTGCTTGTTGTGATACCAAGAAATCATTAATCCCATGCGCTTGGATAAATTGTAAATTATCAATCATGCTCATACCATATTTATTTTTGTATCGTTTATCCAGTGCTTTTAATCGATTACATGGAAACAAGTCACACATATAACAAAATCGTATCGTTCCATGCTTTAACCTCTCACAATGATGACTCATAAACGTACAATGTTTCCCTCTAGGGATGCATCCAGGACAATAACGACGATGATAGCCTTTCTTGTTTAAATCATTCTCTCTAAACTGGTAACTTACACACAACGCACAATTCATACCGCATGGCGCAATCAAATCTTCATTCATCTGTGAATACGGTGAATCTACAAGTGATTGGAAACACGATTGAAACTTTCAATCGCTTCTTCTACAACTTCCTTGTGAAGCATTTGTTCAAACACTTCTTCGCCAACGGTAACATAGTGTGCTCCATGTTGATATGCTTTTGTTACTTCATCTGTACTCTTAAAACTTGCTGCAATAATTTTTGTTGATAGATCATGATCATCAATAAACTGACGCATTTGTTCTAGTTGCAAATAGGCATCAATGCCTATTCTTAACATGCGATTGACATAAGGTGCTAAATAATCACACCCAACAACACTTGCTATAATTGCTTGATCGCTTCCATAGATTACTGTCCCTAAGATTTCTTCATTGAATGACTTTAGTCGCTTAATTACTTTAATTCCTTCAACACTCACGGGTACTTTCATTTTAAACTTAAAATGTAGTTTATTCTCTAACTCTTTAATCCGTGCATAATCTTCCATCATTTCAGAAAAATTACTTCCGACAAGCTGCACAAACAAGCTTTTTGGATGTAATTTTATGATATTCTCTAAAATAGATTCACGATTGCCAGGTTCTTTACTAAGAATGTTTGGGTTTGTTGTGATTCCTTCAAACACACCCAAAGGCAGTCTTTCACTTAAATAATCAAATTTAGCTGTATCCAAATATAACATGATTCCTCCTTTTTAATATCAGATGATTTTGTCTGTTTCAAGTCATAAGAAAAGAAACATGTCATCTTATCTATACTCTATAGCCTTATTATACAATGGTATGACTATAAATTAATAAAATTTCATGTTTCTCGTGTTAATTTGTGGTAATTCCTGCTTTGATTATTGAAAAGATATGCAAAGACAAATCATCATAGCTCATCCCTTGATAAGCTTCAAATTCGATAGGTTTGTGGTATGTGATTGAAACGTGTTTGATTTTCTCTTTTACATCCAACGCATATGATTGATTAAGTGTTACTGGAAGTATCGTACTTTTTGTCATCATCGCTGGTTGCAATGCTCCAGGCTTAAATTCTGAGACACTATCCGATCTTGATCGGGTCCCTTCAGGAAACACGAGCAGATTTCTCTTATTTTTTAAATATCTAGCTGCTTCACGAAGCATGAAAATGTTGCCTTCTTTTGTGTCTCGATCAAAGAATATAACTTCTATCAGTGACCCCCATAAACCAATTCCAGGAAAGCTTTTGTTTTGAACTTTCGAAACAAATGACATGGGATAAGGAAACGAAGCAATCACAAGCAAAGGATCAGTAGTCCCTTGATGATTTGACACAAGAAAGATTGGTTGATGCAAAGGAATATTCTCTAATCCTTTCACATTCAGTTTTAGTCCAAACCAAGATAAACCGAATTTACACCAACGTTGCAGACGAATATACTTTCTCTCAAATGACTTTTTTTTATATTGTTTTCCTGAAACCCATAAAAAGGGTAACACAAGAATAAACGAAAATAATCTAATGACTTTCACAACGACACCTCAAACTGTAAATCAGTTCTTTCATATATTATGATTGGATTGCAAACATGATTTCACCTTCTACCACGATGACATCATCTACCACTGCTTTAACAGCAGCAATACCAATGTTTCGTTTTATCGCTTTTAATGTGCAATGCAAGTAGATGGTGTCTCCTGGAATCACCATTTTCTTAAATCGAATCCGATTAATCCCAGCAAAATATACGTATTTTCCTTTAAATTCTGGCTGTGATAGCAGCAATACTGCTCCTGTATCAGCTAAACCTTCCACAATAAGAACACCTGGCATGACATGTCTGTTTGGGAAATGACCTGCAAAATGTGCTTCGTTAACTGTGACATTCTTTTTGCCAATTATGGTATGATTATCAATAATTTCCTCGATGGTGTCAACCATCAAAAATGGAAAACGATGAGGTAATATTTCTTGAATCTGGTTTGAATTAAGTAACATACTAATCCCACTTTCTAAATATAAGTGATGCATTGTGTCCACCAAATCCCAATGAATTTGACATAGCAATCTTAATATTCTGTTTTCTTGTGTGGTTTGCAACCACATCTAAATCACATTCTGGATCATGTTCCAGATGATTAATGGTTGCTGGTATCACACCCATCTGTAATGCTTTTAAGCAAATAATAGCTTCTACTGCACCACTTGCGCCCAATAAATGGCCTAAATGAGACTTGGTAGATGAAACTGAAAGCTTAGCCGCATGCTCTTTAAAGGTTTGTTTGATTGCTTTTGTCTCAGTCTTATCATTGAGAGGTGTGCTTGTGCCATGTGCATTGATATAATCCACCGAATCAGGATCTAATCCTGCATCTTCAAGAGCCAATAACATGGCCAATGAAGCTCCCTCTCCATCTGGATTTGGTGCTGTTATATGATGAGCATCACAACTGCTACCATATCCTATGATTTCACCAAGAATCTTAGCGTTTCTGCTTTGAGCATGTTCAAGTTCTTCAAGAACAATAATGCCAGCACCTTCCCCCATGACAAAACCTGAACGATTTAAATCAAAAGGAATACTTGCTCGATTTGGATTATCTCCTTCATAAAGAGCACGCATCACCATAAATCCACCAATCGCTAATGGTGTAATGGACGCTTCACTTCCACCTGCAATCATAATGTCTTGTTGGTTGAACTTAATTTTATGAAATGCTTCACCAATTGCACTACTTCCAGCTGCACAGGCAGTAACCACTGATGAACAAACACCCTTTGCCTGATGATCAATCGCAACCGTTCCAGCAGCTAAATTGATCAGTGCCATTGGTATAAAATATGGTGATATTCTTGTTGGACCACGTTCTGTCAAACTTTCTTTTGATTTCTCTATGGATTCAATCCCACCAATACCTGAACCAATGATGACACCTAATCGCTTGTGATTGATAGCTTCTAAATCAAAGTTAGCTTGTTGCATTGCTTGCTTTGCAGCAATTCGAGCAAACTGTGTGAATCGATCATTAAACTTTCTTTCTCTAGAACTTAAATAAACATCCATATCAAATTCTTTCACCTGTGCAGCTAAAGACACTTTAAACTCTGATGTATCAAAATGTGTAATAGGTCCTATCCCACATTTACCTTCGATAATATTTTGAAATGATGTTTCAACATCATGTCCAAGTGGTGTAACACCACCCATTCCTGTTATAACAACGCGACGCATAAATCCTCCTTATGTGACCATCCCACCATCAACCACAATCACTTGTCCTGTAATATAATCTGCTTTTTCACTAGCTAAAAACGAAACAACTCCTGCTACATCTTCGACTGTACCCAGGCGTTTCATTGGAATATGATTGAGTATCGATTCTTTTACTTGCTCTGGCAATGACTCAGTCATGTCAGTTTGTACAAAACCAGGTGCCACCACATTGCATGTGATATTTCTTGAAGCAAACTCTTTAGCAACTGATTTTGAAAATCCAATCACACCTGCTTTTGAGGCTGCATAATTAGCTTGGCCTAAATTACCCGTTAATCCAATCACAGAAGCGACATTAATGATTCGCCCAAATCTTGCTTTAAACATGATTTTACTGACACATTTTGTTGTATTAAATGTACCTTTAAGATTAACATCGATTACCTCATCAAACTCTGATTCACTCATGCGTAACAACAAATTGTCTTTTGTAATTCCAGAGTTATTCACGAGCACATCAATTTGGCCAAAAGTCTCAACAACGCTATCAATCATGGTTTTTACATTCTCAAAAATTGATACATCACACTGATAGATTAATGTTTGGACTCCAAATTCTTTGCATAACGTTTCCGTTTCAAGTGCTTTTGTTTGTGATCCATTATAATTGATCACAACTTGATAACCATCTTTGGCTAGTTGAACAGCAATCGCGCGACCAATTCCTTTTGATGCTCCTGTGATTAAGGCTGTTTTTTTGTTCACGATAGACCCTCCAATAACTTATTTAAGCTTGCTTGATTCTCAACATGATACACTTCGATGTTTGCATCAATCTTTCGAACAAAACCACTGAGTGTTGATCCAGGTCCAATTTCGACGAAACAATTGATACCAGACTCTATCATATGTTCAATAGAATCTTGAAATAAGACAGTTGATTGAATCTGTTTTACAAGCAATGACTTGAAATCATGTGATTCGACTTTCCCTGTGTAATTAAACACAACAGGGATTGACGGTTTATTAAAATGATATAAATCTAATACTTGTTGCAGTGAGCTTGCTGCATCACTTAGTAACGAACTATGAAATGCACCAGATACACTAAGTGGAATGACTCGCCGTGCTTGTCGTTCTAAAAGAAGTTTGGATGCCATTTCAAGTGCTGGTTTATGTCCAGTAATGACAATTTGTCCTGGACAGTTAATATTAGCAATCTCACACACACCAACTGATGCAACCTGATGACATACTTCTTGTATAGTATCGATATCTAAACCCAAAACCGCCATCATCGTGGTGGTATTATGCGAAAGTGCTTGCGCCATGATTTGTCCTCGTTTAGTAACAATTTCAAGAGCATCACTAAGTGATAACACCCCAGCATATGTTAGCGCACTATACTCACCAAGGCTTAATCCAGCAACCATTTTTGGCACAATGTGGTGTGTTTGAAGAACTCTTGCAATTGCCATTGAGGTTAATAATATCGCACTTTGGGTATACCTTGTATCATTTAGTTTTTCAATAGGACCATTAAAACAAACATCCTTGATATCAAAATCAGCATCGGAAACATCATATATTGCTTTTGCTTCTTTATAATTTTGATATAGATCAAGACCCATCCTAATTTTTTGTGCTCCTTGACCAGCAAAGATAAATCCTATGTTTCTATCTTGCATACGCACACTCCATTTCAAACTTCAGGTCTGCTAGAAGTTGTTGTACCGATACTAGTTTATCTAGTCGATAACCATTTGTTCCTGTAAAAACTAACCCTTGATCTACAAAACCTGAAACAGACTGTATTAAGGCATCTGTAATGCAGTAAGGAGTATCATTTGGATTACATGGCACTAAACAAGCGACACATTTTTTAACTTGGATGTTTTCTTTTCGTTTATTCACCATGTCCATAAATGAAGTAGAATACGCTCTTCCAGGAAATCCAGATGGACTTTTGGTTAGTTTAATATCTTCTTGCTTACTATTTATTAAGGCTTGCTTAAAATCATGATGAGCATCACACTCATCTGTAGCAATAAATCGTGTTCCCATCTGAACACCATCAGCTCCATTATTTAAATAATGAACAATATCTGACCCTGTGTAAATACCACCAGCAACAAACACATGTATTTTTCTTTGATATTTGTCTTCATATAGTTTAATCATTTCTTTAACTTGAACTAAAATATCATCTAATGATTCACAAGTTTCATTTAAAAGATCTTCTTTTTTAAACCCTAAATGTCCGCCTGCCTCATATCCTTCTATGACAATAAAATCAGGTGCACGATGATAACGTTTGTCCCAAACCTTGCATATTAATTCTCCTGCTTTTCTACTTGAAACAATCGGTGCTAATAAAATATGTCTGTCTTTTACTAAATCTGGTAAATCTAAAGGTAGTCCTGCACCCGATATAATGCAATCAATATCCATTTTTGCAATTTCTTTGATGTAATCTTTGTATCTTCTAGCAGCAACCATCACATTCACACCTAAAACACCGTTACCTTGTCCTATATTTCGAGCTTTATCAATTTCTTTTTTGAGCGCTCTTACATTTGCTTCAAAGGTATTCTTGTAGAAGTCATCTTCTCTATAACCTGGTTGTGCTGCTGAAATCACACCCATACAGCCTTGTTTCATCACAGCACCAGCTAAGTTACCAAGTGATACACCAATCCCCATACCACCTTGTATTATTGGTAGTTCAAGTGTATGGTTATGAAGTTTTAGTTTTTGAGTCATGATTGAATTTCCTTGTGGATTTGTGATAGTTTCTCAAATTGAACAGTAGCATCACTCATTAAATCTTCAAAAATTGCTTTTAATGGTTTAATCTCTTTAACTAAACCTGCAATTTGTCCCATCATTAAACTACCATTTTTTGTATCACCATCAAACACGGCACGACGTAATGACCCCAGTGTTAAATGTTCAAGTGAATCTCGATCAGCTCCAGCTTTTTCTAAACGAATGTATTCATTGCTCATTGCATTTTTTAATATTCTAACAGGTGCTGAGACAGACCTTCCAGTAACGATTGTATCGCTATCTTTTGCCTTTATAACTGCTAGTTTATAATTTTCATGACAAGGGCATTCATCTGATGCAAGCAAGATTGTCCCTACTTGAATTCCAGAAGCACCTAAAACAAGCGCAGCATTAACACCACGACCATCAGCAATCCCCCCTGCGGCAATCACAGGCACATTAACAGCATCTACTACTTGTGGTACTAATGTCATGGTTGTTAACTCGCCAACATGCCCACCGGCTTCTGTACCTTCTACAATGATCATGTCTGCTCCTGCAGACTCAACTCGACGTGCTAATGCAACGGTGGGGACAATCGGAATCACCAAAATTCCAGCTTCCTTAAGTTTAGGGATATATGGTCCAGGATTACCAGCACCTGTTGTCACTGCAACTGGTTTATGTTTGATAATTACATCTACAATTGCTTCACTGTGAGGATTCATGAGCATAATATTAACTGCAAATGGTTTATCTGTGAGTTCTTTACATTTAGTAATCGCTGCATCAGCCATTTGTGCATCCATCGCACCAGTTCCAACCACACCTAAAGCACCGCAATTTGAAACCGCAGCAGCAAACTCGGCTGTTGCAATGTGTGCCATTGCCCCTTGTATGATTGGGTATTTAATATTAAGTATTTGATTCAGTAACATCACAATCCTCCTTATAGGGAAACATAGGCTGCTCCCCATGTTAGTCCAGCACCAAATCCTACTAAAATGAGTTTTTCTTTTCCTTTTAGAACTCCTTTTTCATGTGCTTGGGCTAATGCAATGGGAATACTTGCTGCCGATGTGTTTCCTACTAGACTTAAATTCATGTAGAATTTTTCAATATCGATATTTAGTTCTTTATTAGCATGTTGAATAATTCTTTGATTGGCTTGATGAGGAACAATTAAATCTATGTCTTTGATACTAACATTTGCCATATCACACACTTTATTAATAGCATCCTTCATTGCAAATGTAGCAAAACGGAACACTTCTTGGCCATTCATTTGTAAAAAACCAACTTCTGGTCTTTGATTCTCAAGATATGCATTTAAAGGTAACCCTTTTGCATATAATTGTTTATTGATATCGCCTTTGCTTTGATTAAAGAAAAACATTTCTTTTTCTGTTTCCTCATGAGATAGGACGATAGCGCCTGCACCATCACCAAAAAGCACACACGTGTTTCTATCGCTCCAATCAATAATCTTAGAAAATGTCTCAGCTCCGATAATTAGAGCATGATGATATTGTTGGCTATTTAACATACTAGCCGCAATTTGCATACCATATACAAATCCTGTGCATGCTGCATTAATATCAAATGCCATCACATGCGACTCGTTTAATCCAAGTTTTTGCTGAACAAGCGGTGCTGTTGCTGGTGTGATATTGTCTGGTGTCATTGTCGCAACAATAATCAAATCAATCAATTCCTTTTTAATATTTGCTTGCTCAATTGCTTGCTTGGCTGCTCGAACAGCTAAATCTGATGTGTTTTCATCAACACTTACCGTTCGATTGGAAATTCCTGTGCGTGATACAATCCATTCATCCGATGTGTCCACCACTTTTTTTAAATCATGATTACTTACATCATAACGCCCAAGAGCATAACCATACCCTTTTATTTTAAGATTTTTCATTCAATAACTCCAATACTTCTAAATTTTGCAATTCTTTCTTTGATGAGAAGATCAGGCTTTTTCTTTATTAAATCATCTAAACTCTCTTTGATTGATTGAATTAGTGAGTGAACAACAAAAGTCATATCTTGTTGTGCACCACCATGTGGTTCCTTAATGATTTGATCAATAAAACCAACTTTTTCTAAATCATAAGCTGTTATCTTCATAATCTTTGCTACTTCTATCGCTTTTGATTCATCTTTATAAAGAATACTAGCAAAGCCTTCAGGAGATAAGATAGAATACACTGCATTTTCTAACATGAAGATTTTATTAGCAACACTAAATGCAAGCGCACCACCGCTACCACCTTCAGATAATACAATTGCGATAACGGGAACTTTTATGGTTGCAAACATTTTTAAGCATTCTGCAATTGCAGATGCTTGCCCTCTTTCTTCAGCGCCTTTGCCAGGAAATGCTCCTGGAGTATCCACTAGTGTAATGATTGGGCGATTGAATTTTTCAGCTTGTTTAGCTAATCTCATGGCTTTTCGATAGCCTTCTGGTTGCATCATACCAAAATTAGTTCTTAAGTTTTCCTCTAGATTCTTACCTTTATTTTGAGCCAGTACTGTCACTGCAATATGCTCAAAGTAAGCGATGCCCCCAATAATCGCTTGATCATCACGAAAATTTCGATCACCGTGCAATTGGACAAAACCATCAAAAAGCAATGGAATATAATCACTTGCTTTAGGACGATTGGGATGACGTGCAATCATCACACGATCCCACGCGCTTATTTGTTTGTTTGGTATGTTAACGTTTGTAGCCATATTGATTTCTTCTTGGATAATGCATCTGACACAGTTTGAAAAGCGTTTCTTTTAATTGATAACGAGGAACAATCATATCCAAGAATCCTTTCTCTAATAAGAACTCAGCTGTTTGAAATTGATCAGGCAGCTGTTCATTGATTGTTTTTTCAATCACTCGTTTACCAGCAAATCCTATGAGTGCCCTTGGTTCAGCAATATTAATATCACCAAGCATCGCAAAGCTTGCACTCACCCCACCTGTTGTTGGATGAGTTAAGACACTAATGTATAATCCACCAGATTGTTCAAACAATGCTAATGCTGCAGATGTTTTTGCCATTTGAATTAAAGATAAAATACCTTCTTGCATGCGTGCACCACCAGATGCTGAAACAATGATTAAGGGATAACCTTTTTTTGTCGCTAGTTCAATTAATCGAGTGACTTTATCTCCTACAACATGACCCATACTTCCCATAATAAAATGACTATCTAAAACACCAATGCAAACTTTTTGTTTTTTAATTTTCCCAACACCACCAACAAAAGCCTCTTGATGCCCAGTTAATTGCTTGGCTTTTTCTAGTTTTTCATGATAACCCGGGAAATGATCAGGATTGTGACTAGTTGCATGTTGATCAATTTCTTTAAAAGAATGATCATCAACAAGTTGTCTTAATCGTTCACTTGCACTTATTTTAAAATGGTAACCACAAGCCTCACAAACATAACTATTTCTAGCTAAATCAGATATTGTAACAGGTTCATGGCATGAATCACAGACTTGAATAACATCTTGTGGAACCTTCTTTTTTGTAGTGGTCGCATCACTTTTACTCAAAAATGACTTAAAACGACTTATTTGTTCTTTACGTTTATTGAATATATTCTTCACGTGACAACAACTCCTTAATGAATGAATCAGCAAATTCAGTCGTGTATTTACCTTCGACAAAATCCTTATGATGCAAAACAAAATAATGGAATTCAATATTAGTTTTTACACCCTCTACAATCATTTCTTCAAGTGCTTCTCTCATTTTCTTAATTGCTTCTAATCGAGTCGCCCCATACACAACAACTTTCACGATCATTGAATCATAAAACGGTGATATCTCCATACCATTATAAACGGCACTTTCAATTCGTACGTTACGACCAGCCGGAAAATGCACAAACTCAATTGTACCTGGACTAGGTGCAAAATTGTTCTTGGTGTCTTCTGCATTGATACGACATTCAATTGAATACCCTTCTTGTTTTATGTCTTCTTGTTTTATATTTAACGGTCTATTGGACGCAGCAATAATTTGATTTTTAACGATGTCTATGCCCGTAATCATTTCAGTGATAGGATGCTCAACTTGAATTCTTGTGTTCATCTCCATAAAGTAATGATTCATATTTTGATCAAGCAGAAACTCAATTGTACCCACATTATCATAATCAACAAAACGAGCTGCTTTAATGGCATCATTAATGATTCGATCGCGTACATCATTTGAAAGCATATGGCATGGTGTTTCTTCAATCATTTTTTGATGACGACGTTGAAATGAACAATCACGTTCAAACAAGTGAAGGACATTACCATGCTTATCAGCCATAATCTGTACCTCAATGTGTTTGGTGTTAGTAAATAACTTCTCAATATAAACATCATCATTTTTAAAAGCTGCTTTAGCTTCTGATTTTGCAGCTAGATAGGCTGGAATCACATCATCTTCACTTTTTGCTAATCGCATGCCTCGACCACCACCACCAGCAACCGCCTTAATGATAATTGGAAATCCAATATCTTTTGCTATTTCTACTGCTTCTTGTGCTGTTTTAACAATTCCTTCTGATCCTGGAATCACTGGAATATTTGCTAATTTCATGGTTTCTTTAGCCTTCATCTTATTGCCCATTTTTTCAATAATACTAGGATTAGGACCAATAAAAATTAAATCACACTGTTCAACCAAGCGAGCAAACTTCGCATTCTCACTTAAAAAACCGAAACCAGGATGTATCGCATCACAACCCATATTTAAAGCTGCCTCAAGAATGTTATTCATATTCAAGTAACTCAACGTTGAGCTTGCTGGACCAATACAAACAGATTCATCAGCCAATTGCACATGCAGTGAATCACGATCTGGTTGCGAGTATACAGCAACTGTTTCAATTCCCATCTCTTTGCATGTACGGATGATTCGCACAGCAATCTCTCCGCGATTGGCAATGAGAATTCTATGAATCATTGTCATCAATCCTTATGATATTTTGATTAAACTGAACCATTGATTCATTTTCTACGGCAATTTCAACAACGACACCATCAACTGTGCTTTTAACTTCATTCATGACTTTCATCGCTTCAATAACACATAAAATATCACCTTTTTTAACAACTTGTCCAACCTCAACAAAAGGCTTTGATGTAGGAGAAGACGCTGCATAATAAGTCCCTACCAAAGGTGATGTCACCCACACACCTAAAAGAACAACCTTTTGCTCTTGTTCAGATAGTATAACTGTTTTATCTAAAACAGTTGTTTCTATTGTTTGTTGACTTGTTGAGTCAGGTTTTTCTAAGCTGATTTTTATGTCTTCAAACTCAACTTCCATTTTTGTAACATTCGATTGTTCGAATAATTTTACGATTTGTTTAATTTTGTTTTGACTCATATCATCTCCTAAAAAAAAGACTAAGGACCAATCCTTAGCTATTTAATTTCTTGCTCAGAATCTCTACAATATCTGATACTTTTTCGAGTTTTGCTAGTTCTTCGTCTTCTATTCTGACATCAAATTCTGTCTCTAACTCTAATGCCAATTCTACAGCAGCTAGTGAATCAATTCCAAGATCATCTCTTAAATTTGCCTCTAAGGTCACGAGTGCATCATCCACATGAATTGCATCTACTAATACTTGTTTTACTTGTTCAAACATAGGGAACCTCCTGTTTATTTGATATTCAATCTTTGAACTTCAAAGCTTTTTACAGTATAGACCTTTTTATCTCAGTTGTAAAGCACACTATTGTGAAAGATAGTTCACAAAAAAAAGTGTAACCGCATACATATATAGCTCTGTAGTTTTCACTTTTGGAAGATTTCTTGTAATGAATCATTTTGTTGTGATAAGCACATCAAGACATTAGGCGAAAATATGAAACAATTACCCAACATATTATCAATTATTCGAATTCTTATTTTATTTGCATTAATTTTCTTAATAAATAGCCCAACATGGTTCATCTTTGGATATTTAGTTTGTGGAATAAGTGATGTTACTGATGATTATTTTGCAAGACGTTTTCATGCAACTTCAAAGCTTGACTCTTTTTTAGATAGTTCGAGTGATCTTATCTTTTGGACAATTATATTATATTTAGCAATAAATTATATACAGTTTCAACTTTACATTATTTATGTGATGATTTTAGTGTGTTGTATGAAAATTTTACCTTTGAGTAACAATCATCATTGACCACCATATAAGATTACACCATTCTCAAACGTTGCTGTTGTCATTATGGTATCGACAATTCATTGACCACCATATAAGATTACACCATTCTCAAACACCAATAATATTAGTAACATACACAAATTACATTGACCACCATATAAGATTA
Organism: uncultured Erysipelothrix sp.; assembly: GCA_964350055.1. Taxonomy (GTDB): domain Bacteria; phylum Bacillota_I; class Bacilli_A; order Erysipelotrichales; family Erysipelotrichaceae; genus UBA6182. The sequence goes on along the minus strand of CAYGIY010000017.1, from coordinate 1,806 downwards.
CACCATTCTCAAACTGCACATGAATTTAGAGAGTTCATTAAGTTCATTGACCACCATATAAGATTACACCATTCTCAAACTAATCTGTTTATTCCATAACTAACTGCTAACATTGACCACCATATAAGATTACACCATTCTCAAACAGGAATGTGTAGATGATTGTGAAGTCATAGGATTGACCACCATATAAGATTACACCATTCTCAAACGGCAATTCTACTTTGAAACTAAAGAAGCTCCATTGACCACCATATAAGATTACACCATTCTCAAACTCAAGCGGTACATACTCAAACTTAACCTTCATTGACCACCATATAAGATTACACCATTCTCAAACAAAATAGAAGGAAGGAGTGCACACTTAATCCATTGACCACCATATAAGATTACACCATTCTCAAACAGTACTACCATGTTTAATAGGAGCAAACATCATTGACCACCATATAAGATTACACCATTCTCAAACTAAACTTTGTTTGTTACTTGTTCTTTACTTCATTGACCACCATATAAGATTACACCATTCTCAAACGTGTTTCCTTCAAACAACTTGAAAAACATACATTGACCACCATATAAGATTACACCATTCTCAAACGGAGAAATATCAAGTATTGGTTCTTCTCACCATTGACCACCATATAAGATTACACCATTCTCAAACTTAATATATACCTTATAATTAAATTGTATTCATTGACCACCATATAAGATTACACCATTCTCAAACTAGTTAGTTATGGTTGTTCGTATGTTCTCCCATTGACCACCATATAAGATTACACCATTCTCAAACGAAATATCTAATATATTTTTATCAAACACACATTGACCACCATATAAGATTACACCATTCTCAAACACGATATTTAACTGTCCCTGTCGCACCATTCATTGACCACCATATAAGATTACACCATTCTCAAACTACTACTGATTTAACGTGTGCAACATTATTCATTGACCACCATATAAGATTACACCATTCTCAAACGCAGAATTTACGGCAGTGCTAACAGCATTACATTGACCACCATATAAGATTACACCATTCTCAAACATTTCTTTACTTTCAAAGTCAAATGACCGACATTGACCACCATATAAGATTACACCATTCTCAAACGATCAAAGCATCACTAAATCTGGAATAGGTCATTGACCACCATATAAGATTACACCATTCTCAAACAATATTGATTGATTTGAGCCATATTATATACATTGACCACCATATAAGATTACACCATTCTCAAACAAACTGATCATAATAAACATTTACATCTTTCATTGACCACCATATAAGATTACACCATTCTCAAACGAGTTGCGTAGAGACCATAGTAATGTTTTACATTGACCACCATATAAGATTACACCATTCTCAAACCACGATACGCACACAACGCAAGTAACATTGCATTGACCACCATATAAGATTACACCATTCTCAAACCTGCACCCATTTCATAATGTTTTGCTACACCATTGACCACCATATAAGATTACACCATTCTCAAACACAAACATATCTCCGTTTCCGTTTATAAAACATTGACCACCATATAAGATTACACCATTCTCAAACAACTGTTGGTCTAAAATTACCAAACTCCACCATTGACCACCATATAAGATTACACCATTCTCAAACCCCAAATATGTAGATATGAGTATGCAATGCCACCACAACATCGAAATCTTACTAGTAGCGTAAATATAGAATAAATTGAATTTTTCATTATTTTTCTTTGTGTTCAATAGATATGACATAGATCTTTGTCAATAGTATATGTT
>CAYGIY010000016.1:0-16147 GCA_964350055.1 uncultured Erysipelothrix sp. | reverse complement strand
GCTACAGTAGTGTCAATACAAGAATCGTAATTCAAGTGATTCACATTGAACTCTCAAAGTAAATTCTGTTTATAAAATAAAACAGCAATAAGTCCAATAAATTATCATGCTATGATAGAGATGTTTTCTGCAACTTAAGGAAGCATAAATTAAAACACAATAAACATAGCACATTTGAACAACAAAAGATTATTGCTCATTTACTATCTAAACAAACAAGACTGTGTGAGATAGCGCATATTCTTCAAATCGATCCTTCATCTATTTCAATAGAAATTAAACGCAATCGGTTTATCGAAAAGCACAGTAAAGTGGATGATAAAGTGTGTAAACTGTCCCTCCGTTTTCCATACTGCTGCAATGGCTGTTATAAGAAGTATAGTCTCTGCCTTTTCGCTCATATCAAATATGACGTCTAACGAGACCAGTCATTTGCTGAGTTTCGTTTAGTTTTAAGCTGCGTTGGATTGAACATGAGCAAAGAACAAGTTGAGCAGTTAGACCACACCATTAAAGAAGGTGTTGAGAATGGTCAATCCATTTATCACATTGTCAAAAACAATCCATCACTCGCCATTTCAGTCCCCACCGTCTCTTGGCTAATCAATAATTGGCAACTGACAATCAAGCGATTGGATCTTCCTTATGTTATCACCTACAAAAAACAAAAAGAACACAAACAATACGAGTACAAAGAAAACAAACGAATTAATCGGTCTGGACGTTCCTGCCTTGATTTTCTCGCATTCAAACATAATCACCCTAACTTATTTCATATTCAAATGGGTTTTCTTGGTTCCATCAAATCAGATAAAAAGAGCATTCTCTCATTGACGATTTCAAGTCTTCATGTTGTCATGCTCTTTTTGGTTGAATCTCCTAATAGTGCAAAAATTATCGTTTTTTAGTTTTTAAAGCTTTATTACAAAATCTCTGGAAGACTTATACCAAGCCTTCTAGTGTCCACTTCTTTATTTTCTATACATCAAGACTACTGTCTCAACGTGCGGTATCACATTAATCCTATACCATTTAACAAATACAACTGGAAAAGAGGTTATCAGAAAAATATTCACCCCAGTGCAGTTATTAAAAATCGTATAACTCACAGGGTATATCCCTTCCTTGTAAGTTCACTGGAATTACTGTGGCTTCTATGATTTCTTTATGACCTTTTCTAGAAATATTCTAACAATCTCTGGATCAAACTGCTTACCAGACTCATTTTCTATAATCAAAAGTGCTTCAGCTTCTTTCATCCCACTGCGATAGGGCCTATCACTAATCATAGCATCATAAGCATCAGCTAAAGCTATAATTCGAGATTCTAAAGGTATTTCTTCTCCCTTTAAGCCAGTTGGATATCCATTCCCATCCCATCGTTCATGATGGTGTAAAACGATATCTGCAAGTGGTCCATATTCATTGGCTGAACTTAAAATATTGTGGCCAATCTGAGAGTGTTTTTTAATTTCTAACCATTCTTCTTTGTTTAAAGGCCCTGTTTTATTTAGACAATGATTGTCAATTCCTATTTTCCCAATATCGTGTAGCAATGCTGCTGTTTGTAAATTTTTGATTCCTGATATATCCAAATTCATATATTCGCCAATTCGGGTACAAAGATCGGACACTCGATTGGAATGCGCTTCTTCTCTAGGATTTTTTTCAAATAGTGTCTTCATAATAATCTGTATTATTTGATGGCGCTGACTTTTTTTTGCTGTAGATTTATTATGGTACATCATATCTTCCGCCCGCTTAAAAACGGAGTCCATCTTTTCACCATGTTGCTGCTGAGTTGCCCACCCACTAGAGATCGATATAGGCATGTTTTTAATTTTTTCCTTTTCTATTACTGTGTGAATACGATTAATAATCTGTATTATTTCCATAGACTCTGTTTTTGAAAGTATAACAACAAATTCATCACCACCGATTCGACATACCATATCATCATTTCGAACACTTTTCTTTATGCATTCAGCCACTTTAATTAACAAACGATCTCCAGTCTCGTGACCAAAAGCATCATTTGTTAATTTTAGCCCATCTAAATCAATTATTATAAGACTTGCAAAGGCATACTCTTTTACCTCAAATTCATTTAACTTTTCCTCATAAAAACTGCGATTGTATAATCCTGTAAGTACATCTTGATAACTCAAATATTCTATATACCTTTGTTTTTTAATTTTCTCAGTAATATCATTAATAACGAATACACATTTTATTATTTTTCCATTTTGATCTTTTATTGGAGCTGCTGTAATTTCAACATCTAACACGTTTCCATTTTTCAAAATGACCCTTGTATCGTTTGAAAATTTAACTATTTCTTTCGTTTCAAGTACTTCACTTAATAGATCGACAGCTGGTTCTCCTTTAATTTCAATAACTAAAACCGTATTTAGACTTTTATTAAGAGCTTCCTCTAACTTCCATCCCGTCATTTTCTCAGCAACTAGATTTATAAAATCAATATTATTACTCTGATCAACTGTTATTATGCCTTCTCCAATAGCTAATAAGGTAGAATACATTTCTTCTCTGCTTTTAATGAGTTTCGCTTGACTACTTTTTAATTTTAGCATTAATGAATTAATAGACTTACGCAAAAATGCAAATTCATCTTTACCGCTTTCTGGAATTTTGTGCATCTCAGGATTGTTAACATCAATGGACTTAACATCATTTATTAAACTCACAAAAGGTTTTGTAATAAACTTACCAACAAGCAAAAATATTATTAGTGATATCACCAGACTTACGAATGTATTAAATAGAGAGAAATCAAGAATTTGTTTCATTCCTCTTAAAAATACTGTTCTCGGCATAATCATGGAAAGCACAATGGATGAACTTAAATCATAATTATTACGGATAGTAACCTCAACATTTACTGGATTGCTAAGAATTTCATCGTATTTGATCTCTATAATATGGGAAGCATCGCTTTCGCTTAATCTATTGATATTGTCTAATTTATTGATATCGCTTATACTAAAACCTGAAACTTTCTCCATTTGATCAATGATATTGCCATCGATTTCTCGACCAATAATTAATATCCCATTAGCATTTTTCATTTCTAAAGAATCAGTTACATGACTTGTAGCAATAAAATAATAGTCGTTTCCAATGTTAAGGATTCCGGAAGTGTCATCACCTATGCTTGAAAAGTCAATTAGAGAATCCCTATTTTCCAATATATTTGAAGGCAAATCTGATATTATTTCTTCATTAGAATTGTAATACACTTGATACATAATGGTATCATCGCTGTTTATGAAAATCATAAAGTTGATATTTAGAGATTGCATAGTACTAGCCGTCAAATTATAATACACATAATTTTCACTCGAGTTTTCTATGAAATTATACGTGTCATCCCAGTGAGCCCAGTCATTAACGGTACCTAAATAGTTTTTAGATAACTCATTTAAATAAGTAGAAATAGAATTCGCTGAAACATGAATTTTATCCATCTCACTCTCGAGAATAAAATTCTGAAAGAATAGTCCAAATGACAAATTTATTGTTACAATACTAATAATGAGCACTGGTAGAATCGTTAATAGAATTTTAGTTTTCATCTTCAAATATAGACCAACCTTTCGCATACATCTATCAAAAACAAAAAAACCTTCCTTTGGTAACTGGCTGTCTCTTATTTTCACACAAGACCCTTTAGCTTTGCGTCCTTACCTTACGATAAGTTTGCTATTATCATTTGAACGTTAGATGGTATCTTAAGTATGCAAAATGATTTTCCTATAAAGTGATGAACGTTATAATTTTTGACTTTAGGTCTATCTATTATATTATACTAATACACACTAAAGAAAGCAAATTATTAATCTGTGAGGATTCACAATTCATTAATCTGTGAGGATTCACAATTCACAATTCAAATGATTCACACCATTGCTTTTTACTGATTTGTTGGTATGTATCAGCAACATCTAAATGTGATGGTTTAACTGATTGTATAAATCCTAGTTTTTTATATAGTGACCACGCCTTGCTATTGTTTGGATGGGGATCGACATAAACAAACTGTGCGTTTGCTTGTTTAAATGCAGCATCAATTGCAAAGTATAATGCTTCATAAGCGATATTTCTAGCGCGAGCGTGTGAAAGTAACTTGATGTCAAGAGCAGCGTACCCATGTTCATCAACATGATAATATGTTTCACCACAGTACCCCATTGTTTCTTCAAAAATGGAATAATGTTCACGATTTTTGTTAGTATTTATACCCACTAACCATCGCTCTAACTTCTCTATTGTCACATTTAATCCATTAGGAAACCCAACGTATTTCATCACATCACCATCATTCCAAAGCTTCATGACATTTTCTAAATCATCTACTGTTGTCTTTTTTATCGATAGTTTGTTCATCAATACCCTCTTTTTTTGTGAGAAATCAATTATAAATCATTCATTTCATCAGTTTTTTTCGATTACTTCTATTTTAACACTAATTGTTACATTATTTTATGTTAAAATATAAACGAATTTGAGGCAACTTATGAAAATCGGCTATCAATCCATGGTGATTAACCCAACATCACCACAAAAACCTGTTGGACATCTGATAAAGACAAACAACTTGTCACTCGTTAAAGGCGATTGTACCATTCGATGTTTTTACGTTGAAAATGAAAAGCCACTGTTATTTGTTACCATTGATGTCTACGCTGTATCTACTATTGTCATCAATAAGATGAAGGATATCGCACAATCCTTTTTTAAGAAAGAGCTTGATATCATTGTGAGCGCAACACATACACATTCAGCACCATCTTTGTTTAATGGGTTCAATGTGTTCAGCCAAAACTCTAATTTCATCGAGTATGTCTTAGAACGATTCGAAATTTGCTTAATCAAACTAAAAACAAAAACCATCGATTGCCATATTCGCTATGATGTAAGTGAGCATGGTTTTCTTGAATTTACAAAAGATCCAAACGGTTTAATTCGACTCCAATTATTGTCTTTCTATGACCAACAGAAACCTTTAGGCCATTGGATTGTTTTTAATGCACATCCAACACTTGTTGCAGCTGATGCGCACTATTTCTCATCAGATTATATAGGTGCATTGCTAGAAAAACTACAACGGAAATTTCCTTTTGAGTTTTTTATGTTTTTTCAAGGCGCATGTGGCGATGTGTTTTATCAAAATAAAACCACATCATCGACATTTCAAGATAGTGTTAAAGTCTCGAATTTATTGTTTCACCAACTTGTAAAATTAATAAATCAAGAAAAAACTGCTAAGCCAACTGATTTGATACTGCAAAATATAAGTATACCTATCAATCATAGAATTAAAACGATGAATGATTTTGAAGCAAGTGATGAACAAACAAAACAACAAGCACAGGATTTGTTACCTAAAGTAAACGAAATTAAATCGACATTGTTAAAGAAAACTGAATTTCAAAGTTTTAAAACATCACAATGTCATTTTGTTTTCACACCATATAAGTGGTACTCAAGTTATCAAAAAAAACTCGATGATCATGTGGTGCTTATTAATTTAAGCAACGGTTATCATGGAAATATCACTGACATACAAACATTACCATTGCGTTTTGATGCGATATTTGAAACAATAAAAGCCACAGAAAAAGAGAAATTATTGAATCATCTCAAACAGCTATGACAAACCCCTTTCCTTACTCGCTCGATAACAAGCGATATCACACCTTAACCTATCACTATCAACAGGTTTTTCATAAAAAATTATACAAAGCCGTACTTGATGCGGGTTTTAGTTGTCCTCATATTGTAAATGGTACAGGTGGTTGTACTTTTTGCTCTATTCGAGGCAGTGGCGATTTTGCACTATCAGCTTCAGTTTCGCTTAAACAGCAATACCAAAAGCAAAAACAAATCATGCAAAAAAAATGGCCCCAGGCAGAACCAATAGCATACTTTCAAGCATACTCAAACACCTATGCTTCATTGGATGCCTTGAAACTTATTTATGATCCTTTTTTTACGGATGAATATGATAATGTTGCTGTTGCCATTGGCACACGTGCGGATTGTTTGAGTGATTCTACACTTGATTACTTGCATCAACAATCATTTAAAAAACCAGTTTACCTAGAAATTGGAGTCCAATCCATTCATCCATTAACGAATCAGATAATTAATCGTGGACATGATTTGGATATTGTTGAGCGAGTCCTTAAAAAATGTAAAGATAAAAACGTACACATCGTCCTACATATCATCAATGGCTTACCATATGAAACAAGGACCATGATGATTGAAACAGCAAGATGGATCGCATCACAACCTATTTCAGGAATAAAAATACACATGCTTCATTTATTAAAAGGCACTTCTATGGCTAAAGAGTATCTAGATCAACCGTTTGATTTGTTAACCATGGATGCATTCGTTGATGTCGTGATTGCACAACTTGAAGTTTTACCACCCACGATGGTAATCCATCGAATCACAGGCGATGCATTAGCAGATGATTTGATCGCACCAGTTTGGACACGAAAAAAACGTGTTGTTCTTAATACTATTGACAAGCAAATGGCTAAAATCAACACGTATCAAGGAAAATACAATGAGACATACTAATATTAATATTATTACCCATCAGTGGATACACAGTGTTATCCATCCAACAGATGTTGTGATCGATGCCACAGCTGGAAATGGTCATGATACGTTGTTTTTAAGTACCCATGCTAACCATGTTTTTGCTTTTGACATCAGTCTTCAAGCAATCAAACAAACAAAAGAAAAAACACAACAGCAAAACAACATCTCCCTTATCTGTGATTCTCATGAATACATGGATCAACACATCCACACACCAATAACTGGCATCGTATATAATTGCGGTTATTTACCAAACAGTGATCATCAAAGTGTCACTCATGTTCATTCGACTATCGCTTCATTAGAGATAGCTAAGAAATTACTTAAAAAAGATGGCTGGTTTTGCATCACCGTTTACTTTAATCATAAACAAGGAAAAGAAGAAGCCGAATCTGTTTTAACATGGCTTAATAATAATACGCTCATTGAAAACACATATACTTATGAAGGTGTTTATAATGCTCCCATCGCTTATTTCGCTAGAAAAAAGTAGTCGAGTTATTCTATTTAAACATTAGATTAATATCTGCTTTTTTTGCATTAGACGCTAATTGGTGACGTGGGATTTTATAAGTTTTATTGTCTTTTATAAGTATTGACCCAAGTTGACGAAACTCGAAATTCACACAGTTTTTTTCACACAAATCCCTGATGTGTAAAACCCAATTATAATGCAATGGTCTTGCTTGTTTGTGTGCTTCACCTCCAACCACCACTAAATCAATATTTTGATTTATGTATTTTGATAAATCAATTTTTTCTATCATTGGTTGGCATATGATTAATTTGTGTTTGATAGGTAAATCTACAAAAACAGAGAGTCTTTGATCAACTTGTTTTTGATTTTCAACAGAACACCCGATTATAACATGTTGAAAATTACGTTTGAAATCTTCAGGGACAACATGACCAAAACGATCGATTCGTTTTGTCAGCAAAAGAAATTTAAGATCTTGACGTTGCCTTATCATATCCCAGACTTCTGCTCGCCACTGATCAGCTTCTTCGATAAAAAAATCGCTATTAAAACATGTGTACACGATTTGATTAGTCTTAATGATGTACTCACCTTTTTTATTTTTTTGTATTGGTCGATAAAATTGATCAGTTTTTGTAATGATGTTGGTGTCTATACCTTTTTTAATATCTCCACTGTGAATATAGCAATACTGACACCCTTCACTAATCTTATGACATCCTCGCCATGGATTCCAATTAGCCATTAAATTACCTCTTTATTTTATTATTCTACCATGTAAATGATATTGTTTAATACATTCTATTAAACTAAAAATAGCATCTTATCTAAAACATCTCAAAACATCCACTCAACACAATAATGCTCGTCACTTTCTTTATCATTGAGGTCTTCATTCACTCTAATTAAACTAATCATAACATCACATTATCATGGTAAATAGTTCATGCTATAATGATACTTAATGTGAGGTATTTTATGAACTTGATACAATTAGAAGAAATTAGCTATGAAAATCTAGATGCTGTAATCGACGTTTATGAGACATTAACTGAACAAGACAAACATCATGTTGCACCAAATGTAGTGTCATTAGCAGAAGCTTATCTAAATTATAAAATTGCTTGGCCAAGAGCAATTGCAATTAATAAAGAAGTCATTGGTTTTGTTATGCTTAGTCTTGATAATTATCATGCAGACAAAGCAGATCATCCAGTCTACTATTTGTGGCGCTTTATGATTGCTAATAAACACCAAAAGCAGGGTTATGGCAAGCAAGTACTTGATATGATCGTAGATAAATGCAAACAAGATAATATACGCTATCTCTATGCTTCATGCACCCTCAAAGATCCTATGCCATACTCTATGTATATTAATTATGGATTTATTGATACAGGCAAAGAAGAAGATAGTGAACAAATCTTAAAACTAAAAATCGAATCTTAAACAGTAAATAGTCAAAAAAGCACCTGATTTTTTGAATCAAGTGCTTTTATAGTGTAAACTTCACCAAATTCTATTGATCTGATTTAATTCTGATTCAATTGATCCTTTACTGATTAGTATATGAAGAAACATACGCATCAATTTTCTCAAGATACTTTAGTTTTTCTTGTTCACTTATCCATGCAATCTCAAATGAATTCTTTGCAAGTGTAACTATGTCATCTTTTGTTAAATCATATGCTTTAGCTAACGCAAACATATCATCTGAAATATAGCTTTGGAAATAGGCTGGATCATCTGAGTTTACGGTAACCTTCACACCTTGTCTTAGTAAATCTTTGATTTCCTTCCCTTTCATATCAGATGTAACAAATCCATTGGATACAGGACAACACGTTAGTCCAATATTGTTTTCGATAATGTATTCAACTAAACTGGCATCCTCAACAATATTTGTACCATGGTCAATGCGTTCAACTTTGATAGTGCATAAAGCATCCCGAATATTTTCTATCGAGTTTTTCTGGTCTATATCACAATGCATTGTGATATAAAAACCATCTTCTTTAGCTCGTTTAAATACTCTTTCAAATTTCAAAGGTGGATTATTGCGCTCATCTGAATCTAATCCAATACCAAGGATACGATCTTTAAATGGTAGTGCCATTTCATAATGAGTTATCGCTGATTCCTCACTCATGTCGCGCAAGAAACACATAATTAGCTTTGCTTCAATGCCAAGTTTTCGTGCATCTTGAGTTGCTTTATAATATCCCTCAAATACTTCTTCAAATGCAACACCTCGTGTCGTATGGGCTTGAGGATCAAAGAATAATTCAACATACACAACATTGTGTTGCTTCACTTTTTTTATATAAGCCATGGCTAAACGATAAAAATCATCTTTTGTTTGAAGCACATTCATTGCTGGATAATATACTGATAAAAATGATGTCAAGTCATGAAACTGGTAACTCTTCTTTACCTCATCGATGGTAGATTGTCCAATATCAACACCATTTTTTGTTGCAAGTTCTAACTTTAAATCAGGCTCAAGTGTTCCTTCTAAGTGTAAATGCAACTCTGCTTTTGGAATACCATAAATAAATTCTTTACTTACTTTTGTCATGTTTTCCTCCTTGTGACTTTGATTAATCCCAAATTAATGAAGGAGAAACTGATGTTTCTGCAACAATTGTTGGTGCATTTACGGTGCTCCAGTAGAAACTACCCAACCATATTATGGGTATTAAATTCGGCCATTAATCATGACAATATTCAATTTTTTATACAAGTAAACTCCAGTTCAATTGACATCGATACATCATCAATTTTTTAGTTAATGATTAAGCGTAACCAAGATAATGATGAAAACTTAGCAGATTTACGCTACTTATAATTTCACTACTCCCACTCTATTGTTGCAGGGGGCTTGGTTGTCACATCATAAACCACTCGATTTACTTGTGGTATTTGATTGATGATCTGGTTAGAAATACGCTTTAATACATCAATTGGAATATCCGCAACATCCGCACTAATACCATCAAGTGAAGTTATCGCTCTAAGTGCTAATGTATACGCATAGGTACGTTGATCTCCCATAACACCTACTGTTTTTGTGTTGGTACATATTGTGAATGCTTGCCAAATAGACTCATTTAATCCTGTTTCATCTAAAATAGCGTGGAAAATAGAATCGCTCTTTTGGACAATTTCAATTTTGTCTTGGGTGACTTCACCCATGATTCGAATGGCGATACCAGGACCTGGAAATGGCTGTCGATTCACGATACTTTTATCTAGATTAAGCGCTCGACCAACTTCTCTAACCTCATCTTTAAACAAAAGATTCAATGGTTCGATTAACTCAAATGCAATATCATCAGGTAATCCGCCCACATTGTGATGTGATTTAATTGTTTGAGCTGTATCAGTACCTGATTCAATGACATCGGTATACAATGTACCTTGCGCTAAAAATTTGATATCTTGTAATTTTTTGCTTTCTTCTTCAAAGACACGAATGAATGTTTCTCCAATAATCTTTCGTTTTAGTTCAGGATCTGCTACACCTTTTAATGCATTTAAAAAACGATTTCGAGCATCGACAACAATTAGTTGGATTTGATGCTTGTTTTTAAAAATGTCTTTCACCCACTCAGCTTCATTGATTCTAAGTAGTCCATGATCGATAAACATGCACGTCAATTGACTCTTAATGGCTTTTTGAAGCAACAGTGCAACAACACTACTATCAACACCACCTGAAAGAGCACATAAGACATGGTGTTTACCAACTTGTTGTTGAATATCTTGTACTTTTTGATCGATAAAGGATGATATTTCCCAGCGATGCGTAATCTCACATACTTTAAAAGCAAAATTCTCTAACATAGACAACCCATGTTCACTGTGAGTTAGTTCAGGATGAAAAGCAACACCATAAAAGTCTTTCTCTTTATGTTTGACCATCGCAACTTCACAAAGCTCACTACTGGCAAGACACTTAAAACTAGTTGGCAATTGTTTCACTTGATCTTGGTGTGACATCCACACCACTTGCTTATTTGGTAATCCTTGGGTGAGTGCCGTTTGTTTTGATATGGTTAACTCAACTTTTCCATATTCATGATTTTGATCATATTCAATGACACCATGATGTTGATGCATCATCATTTGCATTCCATAACAGATCCCCAATATTGGAATATTCAACTGATATATTTCTTGATCAATCATGAAGGCTTCTGGATCATACACTGATTTTGGACCTCCAGAAAATATAATTCCTTTGATTGATTGATCTGACTTAATCATTGCCATTGCTTTATCTTGTGATACAAGCTCACTGTAGACTCCTAATTGTCTAATACGTCGTGCGATGAGTTGATTTGACTGACTACCAAAATCAATGACTACTATTTTATCTTCCATGATAGTTTGGTGCCTCCTTAATCTGAATTAAATCATGCGGATGCGATTCTATCAAGCCACTTGTTGTAATTTGAATAAACTGAGCATTGATTTGTAGTTGTTCTACATTTTTACATCCACAGTATCCCATACCAGATCGTAAGCCACCCATCATTTGATAAATCACATCTTGTAAGAGCCCTTTATAGGGAACCAGACCTTCAATACCTTCAGGTACTAGTTTACTTAACTCTTTTACACCACCTTGAAAATAACGATCACTTGATCCTTTTTGCATCGCAACCAAGGAACCCATACCAACATAGGCTTTGACTTGTTTGCCATCAAGCTCAAAGACTTCTCCTGGTGTCTCTTTTGTTCCTGCCAATAAATTACCTAGCATAATGGCATCTGCACCTGCAGCAAGTGCTTTAACGATGTCTCCAGACTGTTTAATACCACCATCTGCAATCACTTTAACATTATGACCCTTAGCAACAGCCACAACATCCATAATGGCAGTTAATTGTGGAACACCAACACCTGAAACCACACGTGTGGTACAAATTGATCCTGGTCCAACACCAACTTTTAAGATGGTCGCACCAGCAGCAATCAATTCTTCAGCTGCTTTTGCAGTGACAATGTTTCCACCAACTAGATTTAATGATGGGTATTTTGTCCGTGCTTTTTTAATTGTTTCAATAACACCTTTTGAGTGCCCATGAGCACTATCAATGGCAATTACATCAACCCCAGCTTTTACAAGAGCATCAATACGAGTTAAACTATCTTCACTTACGCCAACAGCAGCACCAACCAACAACCGTTGTTTTTGATCGATGGCAGGAGCAGAAAATGTTGCAATGTCTTGATATGATTTGACAATGTCAATCATGGTTGCTTGTTGTTGAATTGACATGTTTTTATGTATAAATCCAAGTCCACCCAAACACGCCATTTGAATGGCCATATCTGCTTCAGTCACAGTATCCATTGCTGCTGAAGTAATGGGAGCACTTAGATGCAAATCATCCGATAATGACACCCATGTATTCACATCAGCTGGTACAACTTCAGAATACGCGGGTACCAACATAAGATCATCAAAGGTAAACCCCTCTTTTAATACTTTCATAGAAAACTCCTTTGCTTTTTAAAAAAAAGCGGAATTGCTTCCGCTTAAGACGATTATTTAAAGACGTAATGAAGAATAAAGATTGGTAGTAATATCCAAACAATTGGATTAATTTCTTTTGTCCGTTTTGCAGCAACTGATGCTATCACATAAGTGATAAATCCAACCGCAATTCCATCAGAGATTGAGTATGAAAGAATCATGACGATAATAGCCATAAAACCACTTGAAGCACTGACAAAATCATTCCAATCAATACCACCAAGTTGTTGTGCCATTAAGATACCAACAACAATCAAAGCAGGTGCAGTCACTGTTGCATCAACAACAGCCAATAAAGGAGAAAAGAAAATTGCGAGTATAAATAAAACCCCTGTTGTCACTGCGGTTAAGCCTGTACGACCACCAACTTCAACACCTGCAGCTGACTCAATGTATGATGTTACGGTTGAGGTACCAAGCGATGCCCCTACAATTGTACCAACTGAGTCTGCCATTAATGCTTTTTCAACATTTTCAAGGTTTCCTGACTCATCAACTAAGTTTGTACGGTTTGCAACTGCAACCAATGTACCCGCTGTGTCGAAGAAATCAACAAACAAGAATGTGAAAATAACTAAGAATGTTTGTGGATGACTTAAAAGTTCATCCAAACCAGAAACAAATGCAAACACAGCTGAAGTATCAAATTCCGCACTCACGATAGCTGTTGGTAAAGAAGGCATATCTGCAATACCAGCTGCTCCTGCAATTAATCCTACAACTGCGGTAAGTACCATACCAATAAAAATAGCTGCTTTTACTTTAAACGCCAATAATGCAACTGTAACCAAAATACCAAACACTGCTAATAAAACAACACCTTCTGTAAGATCACCTAGTGCAACTAGTGTTGCCTGATTGGCAACAATAATACCTGCATTTTGAAATCCAATAAAGGCAATAAAAAACCCAATCCCCGCGCCAATGGCTAGTTTGAGTTGCTTAGGAATGGCCACAATGACCAATTTGCGTATACCTGTGACGGTAACAATTAGAAACAAAATACCAGATACAAATACTGCTGCTAATGCTGCTTGCCAACTCATACCGAATCCAAAAACAACATTATAAGTAAAGAAGGCATTTAACCCCATTCCTGGAGCAAGTGCAACAGGATAGTTAGCAAGCAACCCCATGATGAGTGTCGCCACTGCTGCTGATAGTGCTGTTGCTAGAAATGCAGCCTCAATTGGAATACCAGTTTGAGAAATCATACCTGGGTTTACAGCCAAAATGTAGGCCATGGTGAGGAAAGTTGTCAAACCAGCTAATAACTCTGTTTTTACATCTGTCCCCTTTTTGGAAAGCTTAAAATACTTTTCGAACATATAGTTCCCCTTTCGTTGTGCCAAACCCGTCTAAAAATGAAAAAAAACTTCCATCGTTTTCGACGGAAGCACGCAGAAAGTGCGGTTCCATCGTAGTCCAGCAATTTACGGTAGCCGGGTAGAAACTCTTGCGCCTTATTCGCAAGGATATACGGTGTTTAGCATGTAGTTATATTAACATGAATTTCAAGACGTGTCGATAGAATATAAATAATTTTCACAATTTGTGTAGATTTTAAAGAAGACGAGCTTTAATATCGAAAGCAAACACTCATAAATCCCTACTAGTTAGGCCATCGGTGTCAATTGTTGAATGATGAAATTCGTGATAGGATACAATTAAGAAATAAACCAAGATTTGTTATTCTAAACATCAATACATAAGAATAGATAAAGGAGATGCTCATGAACCCAACACAAACAACAACAAACAATACAAATCTGATTTGGGATTATACTGTTGATGTTTTGGTTATTGGTTCAGGTTTTGCTGGACTAAGTGCTGCCATAGAAGCCAAAAATAAGAACATTGATGTGTTAGTCATTGAGAAAATGAATAGTTATGGTGGCAATTCTATCATCAGTGATGGTGGTATCGCTGCTCCAAACACTCAGCATCAAAAGCAGGTTGGGATAACAGATAGTGAACAACAGATGTATGATGATATGCTAACTGCTGGACTAGGTTTAAATCATCCAGATCTGTTACATACATTAATAACCCATGCAAAAAGTGCATTTGAATGGACAATCAACACACTTGAAGTGCCATATCTAAATCGTGTTGATCGCTTTGGAGGACATTCTGTATCTCGCTGTTATACACCTGTTGGTGTCAGTGGATCAACCATTATCTTAAAAATGATTGAACAAATAAAAAAGCAAAACATCCCTATTCATTATCAGGTTTGCTTTAAATCCTTCATCATAAATCATCAAGGACACATCATTGGAGCACATGTACTCAAAGATTATGATTATAAAACAAACACTGGACGCATCAAAACAATCAAAACAAATCGTGGCATTATACTCACCAGTGGTGGCTTTGGAGCTGATGTTCCCTTTAGATCAATGCAAGATCCACGTTTAACTCAACAAATACAAACAACAAATAAACCTTTTGCTACTGCTGAAGCTCTAAAATCTGCCTTATCAATCGGTGCTGCATCAGTGCAGTTATCTCAAATACAATTAGGTGCTTGGGCATCACCAGATGAAAAAGGATTTGGTGCTGGGCCATTGTTTGCAGATTACATACTCTTTCAATATGGCATCATGATCGATCCTAAAACAGGCAAACGATTTGTTAATGAATTAGGTGATCGTAAGCAAACAGCTGATGCGATTTTATCAATTGGACATCCATGTATCGGAATTACTGATCATCATGCCGTGATTCAATCAGGATGGGATATTTCAAGGGCGATTAAAAAAGGTGTTGTTAAAACTTTCAACACCCTCGAAGCAATATCAGATTATTACACAATCGAAGTAAGTGCACTAAAACAAACACTAGCAGATTACAATCATTCTGTAAAAAAGAGTCATGATTCACTATTTCATAAACCAATTGTTTCAAATGCAAAAATGATTGAACAGCCCCCTTACTATGTGATGAGATTATGGCCAAAAGTTCATTACACAATGGGCGGTGTAGCCATCAACTCCAACGCTCAGGTGCTAGATTTTAATGGCAACATCATTCAAGGTTTATATGCTGCTGGTGAAGTTGTTGGTGGTATCCATGGCGCAAGCCGCTTGGGTAGCTGTGCCATCACCGATTGCATTGTATTTGGACGTATTGCTGGTCAAACGATTTAAATTTGAAACAATAGCGCTTGTATAAACACAACTAAGTATGATCATGACATATTAACTCAACTATTCACAAGAAATCAAAACTTGTATAGCTTTTGATTGAATCATTTATCTCAGGACCAACCATAAAGATTAGTGATTTTTGTTCAATAGCACAAACAAACATATGTGACTTTTTTTATTTATATCAACAAATCATTACTTATCAGTAAAAGAATATTTATGCAAATTATATCGTGTCACATGATTTCATTTCGCATCAATTGAACCTTAAAACAGGTTGTTTTAAATCTATGATGATGTTGTAATTTGAGTGTTTACACTTTCATTATAATC
>CAYGIY010000015.1:0-16662 GCA_964350055.1 uncultured Erysipelothrix sp. | reverse complement strand
ATGCTATATATTGTAAAATTAACTTATAAATAGGAGGCATCCCATGAACTTAAGTTGTATTACTGACCAAATCAATCAAGACATTTTCGTAGCATGTCGAACACTTAAACAACTACATTATTCAAACATCGAAATTCATGCCATCAATCACAAAACTGTTGAACAGTTTGATGAAGATGACCTTGTTCAAATTGAACAAGCAATTTATCAATACGATATGAATGTTGTTGCATTAGCTTCTACTATATTTATGATGGCACCTAATTTTTCAAATGATGTGATATCTGATTTTAATCCTTCATTTTATAAAATTGAAGGCACTATCCAACAACATTTAGACCATTTGCATCGAGTCTGTCAAATTGCAAATCGTTTGTCATGCAAAGCTGTTCGTCTATTTCCTTTTAGAGCACCTGATCAACGTGTCGTGCTTGGCATTAAATCTGACATAGAAATGATTGCCAATCATTTTAAAGATGCAATCAAAGTTGCTCAAACCTACGATGTAATACTTGTTGTTGAAAACTGTCCATATTCATACTTACCAAAAGGTAACATGACTTATGACTTAGTCAAGCAAGTGAATAGCCCTTACTTACGCTTACTTTATGACCCGGGAAATAGTTATCGCGCCAACAAAGATAGAGTTGCGCCACAATATCTCAACATCACAATTATGGAAGAACTAGCACTAGTGCTCCCTTTAATAAAACATATTCATATCAAAGATTACAAGTATTTAATCAATCATCCAAAACCATTTTGGCATGTTGCTTTTGGTGAAGGTGATGTCCCAATTAGAGAAATTATCAACTATCTTAACACAAATAATTACCATGATTTTCTAAGTTGCGAACCTGAAGTCCGCTACTATGATACAATCAAGAGCTTAGAAACGTTACGATCCATAAATAGCTAAATATTCATTCACAATACTTACGCCAGCACTTGTTCCAATTCGAGTAGCTCCTGCTTCAATCATGGCTAATGCACTCGCTAAATCTCGAACTCCTCCTGCTGCCTTGATTTGAACATCATCACTTGTGTGTTCTCTCATGAGTTTAACGTCTTCAATTCTTGCACCATAATCACCAAATCCTGTGGATGTTTTGATAAAATCAGGTTTTACTACTGATGCAAGTTCACATAGTTTGATGATTTCTTTACGAGTTAGATAACAGTTTTCAAAGATTACTTTGCTAATCACATGATGTTTGCGACAGATGGAAACAATAGTTTCCATTTCTTTTTGAATGTTTTGATAGTTTTGATCTTTAACATCACATAGATTAATCACATAATCAATTTCATCTGCCCCTTCAATAATCGCTTGTTTTGTTTCAAATGCTTTTACACTAGTGGTCGTTTGACCTAATGGAAAACCAATAGCAGCACCAACATGAACATCCGTATCTTTTAGGTGTGCTTTGCAAAAACTAACTTTCTCTGAATTAATCGCAATCATTGCAAAATCAAAGGCTTTACATTCTTCAATTACTTTAACAAACTCATGTTGATCAACATGATGCTTCAGTATTGTATGATCGATATATTTTGATATCGGCTTTTCTAATCTCATTTTATTTTATAATCCTTTCTTAATATAAGTCACATAAGCAAGTTCTAAAGAGCCAACTACTGTCAATGGGTGATAATCACATGGAACAAAAATTGTTTCTCCACCTTTAACTGCCATTTTATCGATTGTCCCTTGACCTTTGATGCACGTTAAAAAATAAAATTCGTCCCGTTTTATTTGTCCTGAATCCTTTATTTTATATAGTCCTGCTGTATAAACTCCCGGCTCATGATGAAAACTAATATGCGTATTATGTTGAAATCTATCTTCTATCAAATCAACTGGTTTTGTTTGATCATTTGGTATCCTAACATTATCGATGACTTGTTGCACATGCAACTCTCTTAATCCATTTAGTTTTGGATCTATTCGATCATAGTCATACAAACGATAGGTTAAATCTGCATTTTGTGTAAATTCAATTAACACAAATCCAGCTTTAAATGCATGAAGCGTACCATAAGGAACATCCACAAAGTCCCCTGCTTTGACCTTGATTTCTCTTACCAATTGATCCCACTGATTGGTGTTTACCATTTCTATAAATTCATCTTTGGTTTTAGCGTAGTGACCTAAAACCATGGTACCTTCACCTTCGATGAAGTACACTCCATCTGGCTTACCCTTTTTTCCCTCATGTTTCATTGCGTATTCATCACTTGGATGCAATTGAATAGACATCGGTGAAATCGGATTGGCCATAGCTGTTCTTACAGGCATATCATCTGTGCCACTATTAAACAACCCTTGGTTTTCTTGATAAAACTGTGATAGCTTTATGTCTAATTCTGAAACAGTGCAATCAAGATGGCCCTTTATTGCAATCACATTATAGCATTCGCCAATGTTCTCTAACTCTGACTCATAACCATATAATTGACGAAGTGCTTGCCCACCCCATATACGATAGTTAAAAACAGGATCTATTTTATACAACTTCTTTGATGCTTTCATTTTAACTCCTGAGTTGTACATACTCCTTCTAAAAAGGTATCTACCACTTGATATTGATTATCCAATACTGTTAAATCAGCATATTTGCCTGGTTCTAAACTACCGATTTCATGATCAACTTGTAAACATTTTGCTATATTTAAACTACTCATCTTCACGGCTTCCGTTAATGTACAACCCGTGAATGCCATCATATTTCTAACTGCTTCATCCATTCCTATCGTTGATCCTGCAATACGATTTGTTGATGGCTCATAAGCTTTACCATCACGTACTTCACATTGAATATTACCAAAAACCACAGGACCATCACCCATTTTTTTACCAGGCATGGCATCAGTAATCAGCATCAATCGATCAGAACCAACAACATCATAAGTAAGTTTAACTACTTTTGAATCGATGTGGTAACCATCCACAATTAATTCACAATAACCATCTGACATCAAAGCTGCTGTTACCATTCCAGGATTACGATGAACATGTGGTGACATTGCATTATACAAATGAGTAAACCCATCAGCTCCCCAAGATAGTGCATCTAGCGCTTTTTGAGTTGTTGCATTACTATGCCCCAACATCACAACAATTCCAGAATCTTTACAAAATTCAATGAACTCTTTTGCACCGTCAAGTTCAGGAGCCATTGTGATCATCTTTAGACGACCTTTTGCAATTTCCAAATTATCTTTCATCTCATTTATATCAGGATTTCTCAAATAACGAACATCCATCATAGCATAATATTTTTCGTTCATATGTGGACCTTCAAGATGAATTCCGAGATTTCGAGCATGTTTTGTCGGTGAATAAGTACTCAATTTACTCAATAGTTCTTTTTCTAAGTCAGGTCTTAGCACCATGGTTGATGTACAAAAAGATGTTACACCTTCTTTTGCATAACAAGCAGCAACATTTTCGACACGTTTGAATGTTGGTTCAATAAAATCAACACCTACACCCCCATGTGTATGCATATCAATAAATCCAGGAACAATAGTTTGCTCACGATAATCATACACACGAACCTTCTCTTGTTCTAATAATGAAACTACTTTTTCATGTGAGGCAGGTCCTACCCATTTGATACGTTTATCTTCTACGATAATAGCACCATCTACAAGAATTGGATCAACCCCACTAATCACTTGTTTAGCTAAAAAAACTGAAATGGTCATAACAATTCCTCCTGATTCTATTTTAGTCCTGAATTCATAATATTTCAAACTTTTGTCGTTTTTTGCAATAAAATGTAAAAATAGCTGTTTTCAGCTATTTTGTTAAACGATTCATCAACTTCATTGCATTGTCACTTATAGTTTGATAGGTTGATTCATCCATAGGTTTTTTCAAATCCAATAACTGACTTCCAATCCCAACCACATCAGCTTTGGCTTGGATGTATTCAAACGCATTATCTAATGTGATTCCACCAGTAACCATAATGGGAACATTGGGCAGTGGTGCTTTTATATTCTTGATATAGTCAGATCCTAAATTACTGATTGGAAATATTTTAATCATATCGACATTTAGTTTAATTGCTTGATATATTTCAGTTGGTGTCATCACACCAGGAACAACGAGTACTTGATGCTCTTGCACTGTTTTAATGATGGCTTCATCCAAAATTGGTGATACAATAAACTGCGCACCTGCTTTAATCGCCTTAACTGCCATCTCTGGGGTCAAAATCGTTCCCGCTCCTAAAAATAAATCCAGGTTCAACTCAGATAATCTTGCTATTGCTTCTAGACCACCTTCATGTTCTACTGTAATTTCAATTGCAACAACCCCACCTTTGATTAAAGCCTTGACTGGCTCAACAATATTTGATTGGTTTGCATGCCGAATGACCGCCACTACTTTTGAATCGATCAATGATTGTATGTTCATGATTATTCCTTTCTACAACCTAAAGGCTAAGGCTTTTGATGGGTTGTTTATAAATATATCTTCAATGATTTGATTACCATTTAACCCTTGATTGCTTAAATACTCAAATAATTCTTGTTTAAAATCAAGTATAAGATACTTCAATCCAGGTTCACCACCATATCCTGTATAATAAGATGTTCTAGCAAAATCACCACTGACAACAATATGTGTATGTAACCCCAAATGTGCCAATCTAGAAATAAATGACTTGGCACGGTTTTTTGTGTCATATTTAGTTTTAGGAATTGAATCATACCCTAAGTATGCCCCTTGTTTAATCAAGTCCACGTGTAAATCAAAATCATGATTCTGATCTAAGTGTCCCAGTATGATTGATGAAGGTTTTACTCCTTCACTCACAAAATGATTCAATTGTTCTTGTGCAAAAGTTCCTTTTTCTGTATGTGTTGTGATTGGAATCCCTGTGTCATGATGCACCATGCTTATCGCTTTTAAACCTACCAGCTCCCAAGGATCAATTCGATTTAGACTAGTTCCTATCTTTAATACTCCTGGACCTACATCTTGATTCACTTCTGCTAGTATTTTATTGGCAATATCGATAGGATCTTTGTCTTTTAAAAATGCTTCATTAAATTTACCTTTATTAAACCCACCAGTAGCAACAATATAAACACCACTTTTTTCTGATAGAAGTTTCAATTTCTCTAAACTTCGACCATAATCAATGGTTGTTACATCCACAATACAGTTTCCACCCAAAGCTGCAAATTCTTTTAAATCAATGACAATTTTATCGATATCAGTGACTGCCATTTCTGCTTGTGCTGCCACGATTTCAGGCGTTGCTTCTGCATATAAGTGCTCGTGCACATAACATCCAGTTACATCGTTTATATCAAGCCATCCTGTAAGTGTTTTTATTTGATTCAAACTCATTTAGAATCACCTAAATCAATAATCGCACCTGTATCAAGAAGCTTCTTCTGTAGTTTAAAAATATCTATTTTTAAAACACTTGTTTGATTAACAAATGCAATACTTGCAGCAGTACCTGCTGCCTGTCCCATTGCCATACATTGACCCATGCTACGAACTGATGCATGCGCATCATGTGTCGCTGATAAACAACGACCAGCAACTAACAGATTTTTACTGCCTTTTGGAACCAATGCACGATATGGCACTTGATACGTTTGATCTTCAAGAAGATATTCCCACTTCGTTCCTGCTTCATTGTGATGGTCTTCAATTGGAGCCCCACACTCTGCAATTGCATCATCAAATTTGCGAGCAGAGATCACATCTTCTTTCGTTAGTGTGTATTCTCCAATGACTCGACGTGTCTCACGAACTCCTATTTGTGTTGAGAAGTTTAAAAAATGTGCGTTCTCATACCCAGGTAAATAATCTTTCATAAACCTAAAATACTCAAGTGCTTGTCTGCGACCTTCAATTTCAGCTTTGGATAACTCAATAATGTTTGTTGGGTCTGGAATGCTTAATCGAACCATGTTTGTTGCCATCACGCCTGGAATAGTCGTGATATGAACACTGCCTTCTTCTCTAGGTAAATGATACTTTCCACTAGCATTAGCCTCTTTCATCCAATCCCACATTTGTTGCTTTGTAAACTGCTTTGTTTTTTCATCATTGACATTAACCACTCGAAATGTTGTTGTTAGTGACTGAACCGGTATATGAGAGTTAATACCATCATATGGATACCCAGCAAGATAGCAAATATCAGCATCACCAGATGCATCAATGATTATATCTGCTTTGACTAAAGTATACCCCGATTTATTCACAACAATTAATCCAGTAAGACGATCACCTTCTTTAACAACATCCACGACAAAACTGTGCAAAAGAATATCCACATTTGATTCTGTGAGCAACTCTTCCCAAACTACTTTAAGTGTTTCTGGATCGTAAGTGATCCCTGTTCCAGCACCATATGTGTTAGGTCGAAGAAACATCGCATCTCTTTCTTTAAGCTTCGCTAGTACACGATCTGCTGTCCCTCCCACGACTTTACGTCCTGATTTGCCAGGAATATAAAATCCATAGAAAGTATCTAAAATATAGGTGCTTGTTCCACCAATAAATCCATACCGTTCAATCAGTAATGTTTTTCTACCTTCACTACCTGCAGCAATCGCCGCATTTGTTCCAGCAGAACCACCACCAACCACGACAATTTCTGTTTCTATTGTGTTTGTTATTTCTTTTATATATTTTGTCATTGTGCTGTCCAACCTCCATCAATTGGTAATACAACTCCAGTTGTAAAATCTGATGCTTCATCTGCTAAAAATACAGCTGCCCTTGCTACAGCGTAAGGATTCCCTAATTTGTTCTTTCCAAAATAGATAGGTTGTTTTTCATCCATGTATGTCATGATATCTTCGTTTTGTTGAGCCCGTTGACTCATAGGCGTTTCAATTAACCCTGGAGCAATAACGTTCACACGAATACCATCTTTGGCATAATACGTCGCCATGGCACGAGAAAAGCCAATGATAGCAGCCTTAGAAGCCGCGTAGGCATGTGTGCCAAACATTTTGTTTCCGCCAACTATCCCTAACACTGATGCAGTGTTGATGATACAACCATACCCTTGTTTTAACATGTGTTTCGTTGCATGTTTACTTATTAAAAATTGACTTTTTACATTTAAATCCATGGTTTTTTCATATCCGTCTAATGTGCATTGATCAATCGGACCATCACCAAAAGCACGACCACTACCACCAACAATATTGAATACCACATCAATTGTTTGATAAGTAGCCACGACTTCACCCATCGCTTTTTCAACTTGAGTTTCATCCAAGCAATCCACTTGCATGTATTTAAAACCTGAACGAAATCGTTGCTTTATGTCAACAACAACATCTGATGAATCATCTTGAATATCAAATCCGATAACAAAATCATTTCCTTTAATAAATGTATCAATCCCAGCTTGTCCTATCCCGCCACAAGCCCCTGTAATCACAACAATGCGTTTGTTCATTGATTACGGAAAACACGTCGACGATAATCGTCATAAGCATCTTCAAAAGCTTGACGGGAAGCCTCTTTACCGATGACTAATGAGCTCGTTAGAACGTGTGGTGGTTTATTCATTTGCGTTAATAACTCAGCTGTTCGCGCTTTAATTAAGTTGATAATCAGTGTGTTTGCGATTGTAGATGTAGGACTAACAGGATATGGTAATTGATCAATCGTTACTGCAGCATCACCTAGAGGTACGCATGTATCAATGATGATATCCGCATAATCCATTAGTTTTTTACCACTGGAATGTTTCGCTTCGCTCATTTTTCCATTTTCAACTGAGGTTACCACAACAACGGTTCTTCCTAATTTCTTTGCTTCTCTTGCCATCTCGACCACAACACTTCCGACACCACTAGTTGAGAAAAGGAAAAATACATCTTTTTCTAGGATGATAAAATTCCTTAAGATTTGTTGTGCAAGCCCTTCAACATTCTCGATGAACATCGCTTGTCGCTGTCCATTTGCTCCTACAACTTGATTATGAAATGTCATAGATAGTTCAACAATGGTATGAAATCCAGGATAACTGCCATAACGTGGGAACACTTCTTCAACAGCCATACGTGAATGACCAGATCCATATACATGCACTAGACCATCTGAACCAATCGTTTTTGCAAATAACTGAGCGACTTCTTCAATCTTGTCTAATTGTGTGGTTTGAATGTCTTGGATGATGCGATTAATCGCATTAATATAATCATGATAGACTCTTTCCATATTAACCTCCTTGTGTTAACGCTTCATTCTTCTAGCGTAATCTTGATAAGTTAAATCAAATGCTTCTTTTGAAGCTGCATCACCAATCACTTGACTACCAGTGATAACAACAGGTGGGTTACCAGCTTCGGTTAATAGCTCTGCAACACGTACTTTGATCATGTTGACAATCGCTGAATTTGAAATGGTTGATAATGGACCAACAGGGTATTTCAGCCCATCAACCCACATCGCTGCATCACCCACAGGAACAAGATTATCAATAACAAAATCTGCAACTTCATATAATTTCTTATCCGTTGAATGTTTACTTTTTGCTTTTAAAGAGTTTTCCATACCCGTGATTGCAACAACAGGTATTCCTTGTTCTTTTGCAAGCATCGCCATGTCTATTACCACATTACCTGTTCCTGATGTTGAAAACAACAAAAAGACATCTTTTGACTTCAATTCAAAGTTCCGCAAGATATGCCAAGCAAGTCCTTCAACTGTTTCTAAAAACATAACCTGAGACAGTCCATTTGCTCCTACAACTTGATGATATGATGAGGTTGATAACTCAACAATTGGATGAAACCCAGGAAAACTACCATAACGAGGAAACATTTCCTCAACTCCCATACGTGAATGGCCCGACCCATAAACATGGACTAATCCATCATTGTTGATGCTATGAAAAAACAATTGAGATACTTTTTCGATGACACCCATCTGAGTTTCCTCAATTTTTTTCAATAAATCCATGGATTTTTTTAAGTAATCCAAACTAATATGTGACATTAATTCCTCCTATTTGAACGTTTCTGTTCTTATTCAATCATATTCTATCATTTTCTATCATGATTTTCATAGTATTTGCCCATCTTTTTTAGATCCTTTATTGTGAATTTATTCTTGCAGTAAAAGCAAACATCCGCTATGATGTAAGTGAAAGAAATACCCATTTTTTAAATCGATTAATAACTATAGAATATAATATACATTACTAAAGGAGCCTATTTATGTCAAAAAAACTCGTCATTGATACACTTCAACACAAATCGACGCCTCGACCGCCTTGGGTTATATTTTCAGGAATTCATGCTGGAAAACTTGCTGGATTTAGTGCAGAAGAAGTCTTAAAAGATAAGGATAAACTTTTAAAAAGCTTGCAAGAAGTTGCAAAAATCTATGATCCTGATGGTATGCCAATTGTTTTTGATTTACAAATCGAAGCAGAAATCTTAGGTTGCAAACTACAATGGGTCAACGATAGTCCTCCTATGGTTGCTTCTCACCCTTTAAGTAAAGAGAAAAAAATACCAAGCGATTCAACTATCATCAGAAGTGATGATGGCCGCTTACCCATGATATTAGATGTGATGCAACAAGCGCGCATTTTATTTGATGATATGGCACTTTATGGACTTATTTGTGGACCACTTACTTTAGCTTCTCATCTACGTGGAACAAATATATTCATTGATATGTATGAAGATCCACAATATGTCAAAGACCTTTTAACGTATTGCATCAAAGTGAACCAAGCATTAAGTATGATGTATATTGAAGCAGGCATGGATGTCATCGCTATTGTTGATCCATTGGTATCACAAATTTCAACTGATCATTTCAATCAGTTTCTACTTGAACCCTTTACACACCTTTTCAAATTTATCAAAGAACAAAATTCATACTCATCTTTCTTTGTTTGTGGAGATGCAACAAAAAATATCGAAGCAATGTGTCAAACAAATCCAGACTCAATTTCAATTGATGAAAACATCGATATTAAAGAAGCCAAAAAAATTACTGATAAATACAATATTGCAATCGGTGGCAATATTCAACTTACAATCACCATGCTACATGGTACTCAAGATGATAATATGAGAGCTGTTGTCGATATCGTGGAAGCATGCACTCCACATAACTTAATTATTTCTCCAGGATGTGACATGCCTTATGATATTCCAATTGAAAATCCAATTGCTATTGGCCAAGCAGTCAAAGACATCGAAACAACAAAAGCTTATCTAAAAACCATAAAACAACAAACGGTTAGAGCAGTTGATGTTGAAATCCCTAATTATCCAACCTTATCAAAACCACTCATCGAAGTATTTACATTAGACTCAGCAACTTGTGCAGCATGCAGTTATATGATGCATGTCGTCAATGAATTACATGATGAGTATGACTCATTATTTGATGTTATCGAATACAAATATACAAAAGTTGAAAATATTGCTCGTACTAAGAAAATGGGTGTTAAAAATCTTCCATCGATGTTACTCGATGGCAAGCTTATTTACTCGTCAATCATACCGTCAAAGGATGAGTTACTTAAATTGATAAAAGAATACAAGAAATGAATATCATAACCTTATTAAGATTGTGAGGTTAATGCAAACATCTTGATTTGCATCAACATGTTTACTTAAAAGTAGTGGGAATGATTCACTTTAAATAGTATAAGATAGAATACACTAGCATCTAAGTGAACATACAGACAATATCTTTTTAAAAAACAACATCAAAAAAACTTGAGCATAAACTCAAGTTTTTAACCTTTTATCACATGTTGATATCCAAAAGATTGTATTTTGGATATCCAAGTGTTTACAATCTCGTCTTCTGGTATTTTCGCTTCAATTGTATAAAGAGCACCAATTGATTTCGCTTTAGACTTACCCATAGGATGATAAGGCAAAACTTCAACATGATTAATAGATGAGTGAGTTAGTGCAAGCTGTGCAATCTTTTTAAAATGTTCATCCACATCATTAATTCCAGGAATAATGGGACACCTTAGAATAATCTTTGCTTGCATTTCATCCAACAGCGCTAAATTATTCAAAATCAAAGTCGGATCACCTTGAATATACTGATTAAAATCATTGGGATCTGTAAGCTTATAATCAATTAGAAACCAATCCACATAAGGTGCAATATCCATCACTATTTGAGGTGAAACTGCAAGTGACGATTCAATGGCTACAGAGATTCCAGAAGATTGTGCACTCTTTGCTAAGGCCAAAGCGAATTTTGGTTGCGCTAATGGTTCTCCTCCTGATAGTGTCATACCACCTTTGGATTGTTCATAAAATGGTTTGTCTTTTTCAACTTCTTTGATCACTTGATCAACACTCATTTTTTTACCGAAGATTGATAATGCTCCTGTTGGACATGCTTCGACACATTTACCACAAGCTTGGCATAAATCATAATTGATTGTGTGTACACCCTCACTTACAGAATGCACTTGGTGTGGACATACTGCTTCACATGCCCCGCAAAATACACATTTATCTTCTTTAAATGATAATTGTGGCTTGAATGCTTTTGATTCAGGGTTATGACACCATGCGCAATTAATCGTACACCCTTTTAAAAACACCGTCGTACGGATTCCAGGGCCATCATTTACACAAAATTTTTGAATATCAAACACAATTCCTTTAGTCATCATTTTATCCATTTAAGGTGCGGGTTAATATTTCTAGTTGAACATCTCTATCTAGATGAACAAACTTCGCACTAAAGCCTCCCACTCGAACAACAAGGTTTGGATGTTTCTCTGGATGGTCATAAGCTTCTTGTAATTGTTCTCTTTTAACAACTGTCACCATCAGCTGATTCCCACCATGTTTAAAATATGTTTTAAATAAAGATGATATGATTTCTCGACGCTCAAACATATTTTTCTCAAACTTAATGTTTTGTACACTACCTGCATGAATATCACAGGAAAGTTTTGCGAGTGAATTTAGCATTGCTGTTGGACCATTTTTATCAGCTCCACTTTGAGGATTGTTGCCAGGTGCCATAAAAACACCACGATGTCTACCATCATACGATGCTGCTGTGCCACGACCCCAGTCAGTGTTTGTTTGATTATTAATAATAACAACTAAATATGAGTCCAAACCATGTCTATTTG
Source organism: uncultured Erysipelothrix sp. (assembly GCA_964350055.1). GTDB lineage: Bacteria > Bacillota_I > Bacilli_A > Erysipelotrichales > Erysipelotrichaceae > UBA6182. The sequence goes on along the minus strand of CAYGIY010000015.1, from coordinate 4,519 downwards.
CACTATCTCTTACTTGATTACAAACATACTCATGTAGTTCAACAGCAATATCATCAGCTCTTGAATCATCATTTCCAAACTTAGGTGCATTGATTAGTGTTTGTTGAATGTGTTTATCATCTTCATGTTCAAAATCACGTGCTGCGGCTTCAACGACTTGTGGTAATGTGTAAATTTTTTGGTCAAAAACAACGGTTTTTAAAGCCGTCAAAGAATCAGCAGCGTTTGCATTACCATACATTTCATTGGTGCCTCCAAGATATTTCACACCCCCATCAAGTACTGCACGTCCAGTGTCCATGCATTGATCAGTCAACATAGAAACCATGACAAAACTACATAAGCCATTCATCACTTGATAACTCTTTGCTTGCGAATAGGTTCCTAAATCAATGTAACGATCTAATAAGCGTTTGTATTGATTAAAAAGCTCATCAAAACTTTTAATGTCTTGTGGTAACTTCATTTCAACATGATCACTTTTATCTATGTTATCCCAAGGATCAATCCCCCCATTAACTGCTATTGTTACTAGTTTAAGTAGATTGGTTACAACATTGGGTGTACCGACACTTTTTCCAGAAATAACATACTCTCCACAACCAAACGGTACATATTGTTTTGCATCTTCAAGATCAATCTGCATGGCATGCGCAACTGCTTGTACATTAATATCATCATTAAGAAGCATGGGATATGTCGTTCCCGCAGCAATGGTATCCAATGCTTTTTGATACACACGTTCATCCATAGCTTCACTAATTCTTAATGTATATTGAGGTTCTGTATCCTTGTTTTTTATGATTGCATCCATTGAAAGCAAACAAAATTGATCTGCTTCCTTAGGATACTGACGACCAAGCCCACCGACTATCACACGTCCATTAACTGTTGTACGACGTGCTTCAATCAGTTTAAAATAGCTGGCGATAATATCAACTGCTTCAGATTCATTATATAAACCATTGGCAAGGTCTTTAACTAAAAATGGCCCAAATAAGTCATCAATACGTCCATAGTTAACCACACCTGCCATTAAGCTATAAATCCAAGTCAATTCCATTGCTTCAATCATGGATTGTGGGCGATCATGTTTAATGTTAACAAAAGCATCGCGCACTCTTTTAAGCTGTGAAACACGCTCACCATCTTCTATAGTTGGGATAATTTGATTGATTAATGTAATATGATGATCAAATGTTTTAACCAGTAAATCTAAAATATCAAGAAAACTCTCATAAAGTGCTTTAGATTTAGTATCAGATGTTTGATTAAGTGAATCCATGATTTTTTGACGCAAGCCATCAACTCCATAATCAATTAATGTTTGATAGTCTAAATACATACCACTTAAACGGGCTGTGATATCTACAGGATAATTGGGATCTACAAAACGTCCCAACACATCTTTCTTTAAATATTGACGATAGAAAACTTCTCTTGTATCGTTTTTTTGCCAATACAAAGCAAGATTATCAAGACGTTCAGATTGTTTTTGGTTTGCATTATTTTTTAGTTCTTCAAGTTTGTTGATCAATCCATAATGACCAACCCCTCCAACTGAAGTGACACTTCCAAACCCTACTGCTAGTGCATCCATTCTACCAACAACAAGATCGTTTTCTTCAATTGGTCTAAATAATGTTGGATAGAGATGAGCTAAACAAGCTGCTTCTTGAATTGGTAGTGGTTGATTTTTAAATTGATAATGTGTTTTAGTATACCCTTCCATGATATCAAGTTGTTCATCCAGTGTTTTCAAAATAGGAATTTTCTTATTAACATCTACCTGTGATGGAATATAGGCATCTTTTTTAGTGCTTGGTTTGTTCATATATCTATCCTCTTTATTTCAATGCCATTATACCATCATTATAGTATTTGTAAATGCATATTTGTATATACACATTAATTTATAGCTTACTTCTAATTGACAACGCGTTCAAGTGATTATCAGCTTGAATCTCAATCGTATATTGAATAAGAATGGAACGCACCAAATACACTTGATGTATAATTTTTAATGATAATTCGTTTCTCTTTTTATGCAATAACGCGGCATCATCAGCTGATAGTTTTATTGCAGAAATCTGCTTAAAGTCATGACTAATGTGATAGGTTTGTTCTAAGTAATTCATAACTGATTTATACAAGTGCTCTTGTTGAAAATCTGAAACCATATTATATGGCATCCATGTTTCCTCAATAGCGATTGGTTTTTGATTGAGATAACGCACACGTCGATAATGAATAAAATCAACGTCCTTATCAATGTTAAATAACGACTTTAGTTTTTCAGTTGCAGAAATCACTTCAAACAATAAGACTTTAGAATCTAATTTAGGCCCTTCAAAACGATCAGATAATGTCAGTAATAATTGTTCTCTATAAAACTCAGGTGGATTAACATAAATTCCTGAACCTTGGCGCGAATGAATGTATCCTTCATCTTTAAGAACAGCTAGTGCTTTACGAATCGTTGTACGACTTGTTTGATATCGATTTGCAAGAATCACTTCACCCTCTAATGTGCTCCATGAAGGATAATGTCCGTTTTCTATTTTTCCTTTTAAGTCCACGACTATATCTATATATTTAACCATCTTGTGTCTCCCATAGCATTATTATATAACCATATTACCATCATTTACCAATTCTCCTTGAAAAGTTGTAGATAATTATCGATAATGAGATTAAGGAGGCTCTATGAAAATAATTATAACTAAAGATTACCAACACATGAGTGCAGTAACTGCTAAGCTTGTAGCAAAACTAGTAAAAGAAAAACCGGACTTATCCTTTTGTACACCTGCAGGTGGATCACCAATCGGCATGTACAAAGAACTAGTAAAAAAAGCGGAAAACAAAACAATTGATTTTTCAAGAATGCGTGTATGCAACATGGATGAATACGTAGGATTAGATAAAGAACACATGCAGTCCTACAATTTTTTTGTGCGTTATCATTTTTTAAACCATATTGAGTATGATAATAAAAACAGTGTATTTCTTAATGCATTGGCAGATGATTTAGATCAAGAGTGCATACGATATAACCAAGGGTTAGACAAACTCCAACTAGATCTTGCAATATCAGGGATTGGCTTAAATGGTCATATTGCATTTAATGAGCCTGGCGAATCATTGACATCTCGAACACATGTCGTCGATTTACATCCAGCAACAATTGAAGCAAATTCACGTTTTTTCTCAGTTGATGAGGAAATTCCACAACAAGCATTTAGCATTGGAATTGCAGATTTGATGATGACAAAAAATCTATTGATTGTTGCTAGTGGAAAAAACAAAGCAAAAGTTGTCGCTTCACTTTTTGAAAATGATCAAGTAACAACACAGTTTCCTGCTTCATTTTTAAAGATGCATCCCAACTGCACTGTGATTTTAGATAGTGAATCAGCATCTATGTGTGATTTTAAACAATCATATAGATTTCAATTCGATGTAGATTTCATTGATTAAGTAGACATGAAATTAGTATAGAAATCACCTTTGGCTTTAATAGACAAAGAATATTTTCTTCAGTTTAATTATGATGATTAAAAGGTTAATCGAATACATTAACGTCTTTGATATCAAAGATTATGATGTTCCTTAAGATTGTTTTTATACAAAAAGCAGTAGTAAAATAAACGATAAAAGCAACCCAATAAACATAGACACTGTATTTACCATCGCAGGTACAGTTGATTCATCATTTAACATTCTCGCAAAGACATGCGCTGCACTTGGTATGGGAGCTGCTAAACATAGAACAGCAATCTCTTTTACCATCATGGGTAGTGGTAATACAAAGTAAACAATACTACCAAAGAAGACAAAGCCTAGCAATCGAATCCCAACGATTTTTAAAACACTGAATCGTTGGTCTTTGTTTACGTTAAAGTCAATCATAATACCAATCAAAATCATCACTAGAAAAGTGTTTGCACTTCCAATTACTTCTACTACTGAATACACTGAATCTGGTAGTATAATGTTTGTTAGTTTCATCAATATAATAAAAAGATAAGTAATAAAAGGCATTGATCTCTTTAGATTTTCAACAAAAACACGCCAATTAAAAGAAATGGATTGTCCTTTTGATTCATTGCTGGCAAATGAAAAAATTGCCCCAAGCCAAGTAGGTGCATTTGCCATATCAAACATAGAAATATAGCTAATTGCTGCAGGTGGATAAAATGTAATCACAAAAGGAATCGTAATATTTGCAACATTAAATCCAGAACTGTTAATCATCGCTGTTGAACGATTAACAGGACTATCAAGTTTAAATGCTCTTCTACCAATAAAGCCTAATGATAAATTAGCGATGATAGCTGTTAGTATTAAATATATTGTTATATTACTGAACTCAAAAGTTCTAGCACCTAAAAGCAACACACTTGGTAATGTGATATTGATGATTATTTTAGATATAATTTTACTATCTTCTTTTTTAAAAAATCCAATTTGCTTAAGTATATATCCTAAAAGGATAATCCCCAAAAATCCTAATGTC
>CAYGIY010000014.1:0-16732 GCA_964350055.1 uncultured Erysipelothrix sp. | reverse complement strand
GAAGTATTATGTACAATCCCAAGATTTTGATTAACACATCCCAAGAGAACCCCATTGCCGTTATTGTCAATAATGGGCCTACCATTCCACTTGTACCCATTCCAGCACCTGCAGGTAAGTTTTCCATTGCAAATAACGTTGTCGCAAAAGGACCTAATATCGCCGCTGTCAATGTTGGTGGGACCCAAATCCATGGGTTTAAAATGATATTTCTAATTTGAAGCATCGATGTCCCTAATCCAACAGCAAATGTTACGCCATATGGGTTTTCTTTTTTCCCCATTGTGGCAAAACCAATCATTTGAGCACAACAACCAACTGTTGCGGCACCTGCTGCAATTCCGCTTAATCCAAGCATGATTGCTAAAGCTGCACTCGAAATTGGAGCTGTTAGAGCCATTCCCATCAACACAGCAATGATGATACCCATCAGAATAGGTTGAGCTTGGGTGGCTTCCATAATAACAAATCCAAGACCATCCATTAACCAACCAATCACTTGTCCACCGCTTATAGCAACTAAATATCCAATGATGATTACAGTGAATGGTGTAACAATGATATCTAACGCTGTCTTCTTTGAAATCTTTGACCCTAACTCTATTGCAATAACACTTGCTAAGTAAGCTCCCGCTGGACCACCATATAGAGCACCGACTTGTCCTGCCACTAAGCTAGCAAACAAGACTAATGGTGGTGCATTCCACCGATGTGCAATTGCTGTTGCAATTCCTGCTCCCATTAAACCCATTGCTATTGTCCCAATGGCAATTAATGATTCTGAGACAAGGCTAAGACTATCAATATAGACGATTTGCTCACCAATTGTTTTGATGATAACACCGACAATTAGCGTTGAAAAAAGACCCATTGCCATTGCTGACATTCCATCTAAGATATACTTCTGTACAAATTTGTTTTTCGTTTGGTAATTACTCATTTTTGTTTAAATAATGCTTTGTGATATCAATTCGATCCTCAGTTTTATATATTAGTTGCCTCAACAGGTCATAAATTTGACAGGTTGCTTCTGAGTGATCGAGAATTTCTAATAGCACATTTGCAAGCTCCATTTCTTTCTGTTGGGATTCAATTACTACTTCAAATTGATTGTGAATCATTTGTTTTTGAATTAACTCATTTAGTAAAATCTCTTCACTATTTAAATTGCGATCAACAACCATTTCATATCTCATAAACGTTGTCTTTATTTTTAATAAATCTTCATCCGCAATTGGCAATTTCATGCTTTTTAATCCACGTGCAATATTATCCTTAATGATTTTTATAGGCTCATAAAATGTCTCGAGAATATACCCATGTAATTCCACTGGTTGTAAAGAATTTAAAATAATTTCAATTTGCTTATTGTTCACGTTGGTCACCTCAATGTTATTGTAGGTGGTTTGTATTAATCAATCATTACTTATGCATCATTGCGCCAAATATCTGCTCCTAACGCCTTAAGCTTTCCATCAATATCATCATAGCCTCGATCAATATGATACACATCATGAATCTCTGTGACTCCTTCAGCTATTAAACCAGCAATAACCAAGCTAGCCCCACAACGTAAGTCAGTTGCTGTCACTCTATCTCCATAAAGAATAGCTGGTCCTTTTATTGTTGCAGAGGCATTACCGACGTCGATTGTTGCTCCCATTCGTTGTAGTTCAACCGTGTGCTTAAAGCGTTCAGTGTATATTGTTTCCCTTATGACTGATTCACCATGTGCTTTTGTTAATAAAGCAGTTAAAGGTTGTTGTAAATCAGTCGGAAATCCAGGATAAGGTAATGTTTTGATATCAATTGATTTTAAATTGTTCGATTCAGAGATTGTAACTTTATCAACATCGACTTGCAGATTAACACCCATTTCTTCTAATTTAGAAAGTAGTGATTCTAAATGTAATGGGATAATATTCTCAACAACCACTTTTTTTGCGGATGCTGCTGCTAATATAATGAAAGTTCCACCTTCAATACGATCGGGAATTATTTCATGAAATGTTCCATTTAACGATTCAACACCATCGATTGTGATGATATTTGTTCCTGTACCACGTATGTGGGCACCCATTTTGTTCAACATCGTTGCAACATCAATAATTTCGGGTTCTTTTGCAGCATTTTCAATGATTGTTCTACCTTTTGCAAATACAGATGCCATCATGATGTTTATGGTTGCGCCAACAGAAGCAATATCTAAAAATATCTTAGCTCCAACAAGTTCCTCTGCACGAATATGATAGCTTCCTTGTGTATATTCAACAGTGGCTCCCAATGCTTCAAATCCTTTAAGATGTAAATCAATTGGGCGAGGTCCCAAGTAACATCCTCCGGGCATTTTCATTTTTACTTCTTTATATTTACCTAATAGTGCTCCCATAAAATAGTACGATGCCCTTAATTTTGTGACTGCTTGATGATCTAAGAACTTATTTTGCATGTTGGTTGGATCGATGATAATATGTTCAATTGATTTGTGTGTAACTTCCACACCCAATTCATTTAACAAAGTAGAAAGTGATCCAACATCTGATATATTTGGTGCACCAATAATCGTAACAGGTCCATTACTTGATAGAATTGCAGCAGGAATAAGTGCTACTGTTGCATTTTTTGATCCACTAATTCGGACTGTACCAGATAATTTATTTTTCCCACGGATATTTAATGTTTGCATGATAATTACCTCGCATGTTTGCATGTTCTATTATATAGTATTTATCTCTTTTTTAAAAATGAATATGTTGTTTAGTTCTCAATTTTTTTTAAATCAAGCTTAGATTATGATATTCGCTTCACTAAAATACATCTCGCTTAATCTTCATTGTTACTCAAAATAAAAGCCTCATGTTTTTAACATGAGGTTTTTCACTATTCATTATGCTTGGTTAGCACTTCCAAACTCAATCATTTTTTCTTTAACTGTTGCAACAACAGCATCAAATCCTGGTTTAAGCAATTTACGAGGATCAAAACCTTTTCCTTGTAAGTCTTTACCATCTTCAATATATTTTCGTGTTGCTTCTGCAAAAACAACTTGAAGTTCGGTATTAACATTGATTTTTGATACACCTAGTTCAATTGATTTTTGAATCATTTCTGTAGGTATGCCACTTCCTCCGTGCAATACTAGAGGCATTTGACCAGTTAAATCTTGAATTTCTTTTAATACTTCAAAGTCTAATCCTTGCCAATTATCAGGATACTTACCATGAATATTACCGATTCCTGCAGCTAGCATATCAACACCTAATTCTGCAATTAATTTGCATTCTTTTGGATCTGCAATCTCACCTGCACCAACAACACCATCTTCTTCACCGCCGATTCCGCCTACTTCTGCTTCAACACTGACTCCCTTAGCGTGTGCTAATTTAATAATTTCTTTTGTTTGTTTTAGGTTTTCTTCAAATGGACCATGAGAACCATCATACATAACAGAAGTAAATCCAGCTTCGATACATTTAATTGCATGTTCATAACTACCATGGTCTAAATGAATTGCAACTGGAACAGTGATATTCAATTCTTCAACCATTCCTTTTACCATACCAACAACTGTCTTATAACCACCCATATACTTTCCTGCACCTTCTGAAACACCTAAAATAACTGGTGACTTCAATTCTTGTGCAGTTAATAAAATCGCTTTGGTCCACTCTAAGTTGTTAATATTAAATTGACCTACGGCATAATGCTTGTTGCGAGCTGTCTGCAACATCTCTCTTGCTGATACTAATCCCATAATATAGCCTCCTTTTTCATCTCTATTCTACTTCACTTTTGCTAAATTTTAAAGCTGCATCCACAAATCCATAAAAGAGTGGATGTGCTCGGTTTGGGCGTGATTTAAATTCTGGATGAAATTGACACCCCACAAACCAAGGATGATCCTCAAGTTCGATGACTTCAATTAAGGTGTTATCAGGGCTAATGCCTGAAAACTTCATTCCATGTTCTAAAAATACTTCTCTAAATTTATTATTAAACTCATAACGATGTCGGTGTCTTTCTAAAATAGAAGACTCTTGATACACAAAAGCCGCTTTTGATCCCGATTGCAAATCACATGGCCAATTACCCAAACGCAAGGTACCACCCATGTTCACTTTTCCAGAATACTCTGACATTAAATCGATAATTGGATATTTCGTTTTATTATCCCATTCAGATGAATTCGCACCTTCAAGCTTACATACATTACGTGCAAATTCAATACTTGCGATTTGCATTCCTAAGCAGATACCAAAATAAGGAATATTATGCTCACGTGCATATTTTGCAGCTGTAATTTTGCCTTCTATACCTCTGCCACCAAAACCGCCTGGAACTAAAATTCCATGCGCTTTTGCTAAGCGTTTCTTTATGTTCTCTTCATTTAAACGTTCTGAATTTATCCATAGAATTTCAACATGTGCATCGACTTGATAACCTGCATGTTTTAGTGATTCCATAACAGATAAATACGCATCATGCAAACGCACATACTTCCCAACTAGAGCGATTGTTACTTTGTTTGAAAGATTATTTGCTCTATCAATCATGGCTTGCCAATCTGTCATGTCTGCTTTTGGAACATCTAAATTTAACTTGTGGACGACATAATCATCAAATCCTTGTTCTTGAAATGAAAGAGGAATATCGTAAATATTCGTTGTGTTTTTTGACTCAATGATTGCATGTTCTCTAACATCGCAAAACAATGCGATTTTACTTCTTATTTCATCAGTTATTGGCTCTTCACTTCTTGTTACAATAATATTGGATTTAATACCAAGTGACATGAGTTCTTTATGACTATGCTGAGTTGGTTTTGTTTTTAATTCATTTCCACCAGGGATTTTTGGAATAAGTGTTGTGTGAATAAACAACACATCATCTTTTTCATGCTCTGAATGAACTTGCCTTGCAGCTTCTAAAAATGGGAGTGATTCGATATCACCTACTGTTCCGCCAATTTCTGTGATGATTACATCTGCATTCGATTCACTTGCAGCAGCATAAATTTTTGACTTTATTTCATCGGTGATATGAGGAATAACTTGTACAGTTGCTCCTAGATAGTCCCCACGGCGTTCTTTATTAATGACACTACTATAGATACGACCCGCGGTAATACTAGCATTTTGAGTAAGTTCTTCATCAATAAATCGCTCATAGTGGCCTAAATCCAAGTCTGTTTCCGCACCATCTTTTGTTACAAACACCTCACCATGTTGATATGGTGACATAGTTCCTGGATCGACGTTGATATAAGGATCAAATTTTTGCATAAAGACCTTTAATCCTCTGTTTTTAAGCAGACGTCCAAGTGATGTTGCGATGATACCTTTACCAATACCACTAACAACACCTCCTGTAACGAATATATATTTTGCCATGATCTCTCCTTGTTAAAAATAAAAAAGCGCACCCTAACCAGGAGGCGCTTGCCCTTTATAATTCTATCAGATACCTGATACTACTTCAACCTCAAGCGAAGTTTTCATCATCAGAATCTTTTTCTACTTCTTCATCATCTTCACTATACTCTAGGCTCATTTCATCATCATGTTCATCATCATCAACGACTATTTTACTGGTGTCAAATCTTGTATCATCAAACCGATATTTCTTCTTGAGATCCCAACGATTGTCTGTTAATGGTAGAAAACGGGCATCTAACATCATGGCTGAATAAAACTGTGCGATTTTTCTTTCAGCCAACTCTTGAGAAAAGCCTAGTTTGGTACACACTTCTGACCATAATGTTGAAAATGGCACTTCGTTATTCTCTTTTAAAAACTCAAACGCAACATCTGTCATTGATTTATTGCTCATTTTCTTCTCCTTTTACATCTTTTCTGGTGCAAACACACCGATTAGATTCAACGCATTTGCTAGTGTTATTTTAACTGCCAACACAAGTGCTAATCGTTGTGATGACAATTCTGGTTTATCTTTATCTAATACGTAGCACTCATTATAGAAACTATGGAACAATTGTGCAACCTTTTGAATATAATTCGCTATTTTATGAGGTTGTCTTGTCAAAGCTGAATCAGAAACAACGGAAGGAAATTCATTCAAATGTTTCATTAATTCTATTTCCTTAGCATGATTAATTAAATCTAACGAATCTGCAATCTTTAAGTCACCTTTAGCTGCTAAAATTGAGCACACTCGCGCATGCGCATACTGTGCATAGTAGACAGGATTTTCATTTGACTGCTTGGTTGCCATATCTAAATCTAAATCCATGTGTGTGTCTGCTGCTTTACTCACAAAGAAATAGCGTAGTGCATCTTTACCTGCTATTTCAATTAAATCTTTAAGTGCAACGGCTTTTCCTGAACGCTTTGACAGTTTAAATTCTTCTCCATCTTTAATCATTCTAGCCATTTGGATAATATCAATTTCTAAATGTGCGTTCACTTGCAAGGCTTCAACAGCTGCCGTTAAACGAGTAACGTAGCTATGGTGATCTGCTCCTAAGAAATCAATCATCCAATGATAACCACGATTCACTTTATCTAAGTGATAGGCAATATCTGGTAATAAGTATGTGTATGATCCATCACTTTTTACTAGTACACGATCTTTATCATCGTTAAAATTTGTCGTCTTTAACCATGTTGCGTGTTCACTTTGATAGACCATCCCTAAATCTTCTAAGCGCTTTAACACTTTTTCTACCAAACCTAAGTCTCTGATGTTCTGCTCACTTGAATAGACATCAAACGTGACATTAAAGGTCTTTAAATCATCTTTAATTTTTTCTAGTTCAGCTTTTAACCCATATGATTTAAAGAAATCTAAATTTTCAGTTGGATCTTCACGAAGTAATGTGTCGTTGTATGCATCTTTAATTAGTTGTGCAAAATCAATTAAATCTTGTCCAAAATAACCATCTTCAGGTAGATTCATGATTTGGTTACAAGCTTGATAGTATCTTGCTTGTAATGACTTTGCCATGTTGTTAATCTGATTTCCTGCATCATTGACATAATACTCTTTTATGACATCAAATCCCGCAAATTCCATAATACGTGCAACACTGTCTCCTATTGCAGCTCCACGAGCATGCCCTGGATGTAAGTCTCCAGTGGGATTTGCTGATACATATTCTAAATTTACCTTTTTATTTTCACCTATTGTGACACGACCATAGTTTCCATTTAACTCAAGTATCTTTAGAATACTATTTGCTAACGCTTCTTGCTTAATAAATAGATTAATAAACCCTGGTCCTGCGATTTCAGCTTTTTGGATGTTTGCTTGATTAAAATCAAGATTATCCATGATTTTTGTTGCAATCATTTTAGGATTACTCCTAAGTGGTTTTGCTAAACGCATGGCCACATTTGTTGCATAATCACCAAATGAAGTATCTTTAGGTATTTCAATGACAACAAAATCAGTATCAATTGCATAATCGAAAGCTTTCGATACCGCGTCGATCATTGCTTGCTTTAATTTTAATTCAATTGAATTCTTCATTGCCGTATAATCTCCCAACTCATTGTGATTGTATCAAGATAGTCATTTTCAAGAAATAAATCATACACGACTTGAAACTTGTCATCATCTTTTATTACTTTTAGCGCTTTTGTCGTTAATATATGTGTGCCCAGTTCTGAGTCTTTAACAAGTGTTGTCGCAAATCCTTCGATAAACTGGCAAAATGTATTCGATTCGCCGATGCGCATGCACGATAATTGGTTTTTATTAGCAACCACATAAACTCTATGGTTATCGGTATCATTGTATAGAAAGGTTATTGTGTCATTATAGTCTTCATGGTAAATGACATTGACTTTGGATTTTTCAGAATGATTGGTTGCTTTTGAAGAATTGTTTAATAAAACTTCAATGGCTTTTTTCTTTTTCATGAAATCCCCTTTATCTTGTAAAATTATAATGAAAGTGCGACAGATGTCAAGGAATTAAAACAATAATTTTGAATTTGTTACTTTTTTAACAAAAAACCGGTCATTTACCGGTTCATTGATTCATAAATTGTTCAATCTCTTGAGGTGTTTTGATTATTTGTTTTGAGAGATTTTCATATCCTGTTTCAGTTATCAATATATCATCTTCAATACGAATCCCAATGTTCTCTTGTGCAACATACAAGCCAGGTTCAACCGTGATCACATGACCTGGTTGTAATTGTGTGTTTTCCATTTGACCAACATCATGAACATCTAGTCCAAGGAAATGACTTACACCATGATAGTAATAATCTGACACTTCTTCAGGACTTTTTATAATATTCAATTCGATTAACTTTTTTTGATAATGTTTGACAACAATCTGATTTAGTTGAAGTAGTGTGACACCAGGTTTACAAGCTGCAAACACTAATTCCATTGCTTCTAAAACAACCTCCATCAATTCTTTTTGTCTCTTATTAAAAACACCATTACTTGGAAATGTACGCGTGATGTCAGAGTTATAGTGTGCTAAATTAGCACCCATATCTGTCAATATTAGTGAATGATCATCGATTTCTTCTTGATTTGTCACATAGTGTAAGACACATGCACGGTTTGATGCAGCTACAATCATATCAAATGCAGGTTTGGCATTATTACTCTTAAGAATATATTCAAACTCTGCCTGTAATTTATATTCATGAATTTGCGGTTTAGTCTTTTTTAGCATGTGTAAAAATGCTTGATTGGTTAACTCAATTGCTTTTTTTATCTTATCAATTTCAGTTTCATCTTTAATGGCTCGCAATGCAGCAACTTTTTGATACATATTTTCAACTGGTAATAACCATTTTTGAGTCACTTCATACGCAAATCTTTCACTTGCACTCGCGATATCGTCTTTTCTGATTCTTTCATTATCAACGTATACTCTATTTATTTGATTTCGAGTTACTAAGCGTGCAAGCATTGATTGGAAACTTGAAAGATAATGGACGGTTTGAATATCGCTAATTGTTATTGCTTCTTCTTTAGAAATATATTTCCCATTCCATTTCTCCATAATTGGATCAATATCTCTTATAAATAAATACTCTTTTACTATTTGGTTTTGTTTAACACAACAAAGAATTGCATCAGGTTCATCAATCCCTGTTAAATAGTAGAAATTCTTACTTACTTCAAACATATAATGCGAGTCTGCTGATCGCTTAATCTGTTCGCCAGCAAAAACAACAAGCAATGTGTTGTCACTCATGTCTTTATATAGTTTTTCTCTTCTTGATAAATATTGGTTCATCGTAATTCCTTTGGAAAGAACATTTTTATGTCCTCCTTCTCCTTCCCTTGAGTAATTGCTTTTACAATGACAGATGCTTCCGATAACTCCATCAGTACATTTTCTTCATTAACAATCCAAATGATAGATTGTTGTTTAAAATGATATGGATGATATGGAGTTTGACTTGCACTACCTTTGGCAAAGTAGTAGTCCGGATCATATCCTGCTTTTTTAATTTTTTGTATCATTTGATCTGCATGTGCATCATCTTTTACATCTTCATATCCAAACAAATCTCGTTGAAGAATACGACGAGCAAAATCACGCAATATCATATCACGATGTTGGCATGCTTTTTTTAACCCCACCATGAAAGTTGGCTCATCCATATCAAGAAAGTTTTGATTTGATACGGATCGATTGTTTAAAAAAGGAATAAATGCAGGTAATTCTGATATACTCTCTTGATCTTGTTGATATAGCACCCTCAATCTTTTGAAAAAAGACGATAAGATGGCTTCAAAGCTTCGTGAGACAGGATGATAATACACTTGCCAGTACATGTGGTAGCGAGCCATTATGTAATCTTCAATTGAGTGTACTCCGCTAGCTTTTACAACCAATTTGTCATCAACAACACGCATGGTCCTTAGTAATCGTTCCAAATCAAACTTCCCATAACTTGTTCCACTAAAATAGGCATCCCTTAATAAATAGTCCATTCTATCTGCATCAAGTTGTCCTGAAATGATTTGAGATAATAATGGATTAGGATGCGTGTGCATGATAATATCAATGATTGCTTGTGGGAGCTCTGGATGCGCATCTTTTAGAATACTGTGTAACTTTGAGTTAGATTGAATCAGTTGAATTGTAAAAGACTCATGGTTTATTCCGCTAAGTTGCTCAAAAGAATGTGAAAAAGGACCGTGGCCTATGTCATGCAACAATGCCGCACATAATAGACTGAGTTGATCAAATTCATTAATATTTGATATCCCTTTTATTTCTTTTATCATACGGCGTGTTATCTCATAAACACCGAGTGAGTGTGAAAATCGTGAGTGCTCTGCTGTATGATACACATACATCGCTGGTCCAAGCTGATGAATTCGTCGTAAGCGTTGAAATTCATCACAATTTATACAATCCCAAATGACTTGCTTATCAATATGTATGTATTCGTGAATTGGATCTCGCATCACTTTCACTTCAGGCAAGGATATAAACATGCGTTCTCGTATTATCAATATAGGGTCTCCTCCTTAGATTGAAGATAGTCTTTCTTTAACCTTCTCTTTTCCTAAAAGGACCAATGTATTCACTAAATCAGGTCCATGACATTGGCCACTTGCTGCAACTCTTAATCCCATAAACAACTGTTTCCCTTTTATTTTTGTTTTTTCTTTGACAATATTGATTGTTTCTTTGATAGCGTCAAACTCCCAATCATTTGGTAAATGTTCGATAAAAGAGAGTGCAACTTCTTTTGTTGTTTCTGTTTGGATGACTTCTTGAGCTTCATCATTTTCAACTTGGTAATCCATAAAGAACAATTTTGCTAAATCAATAATTTCCTTTGCATAAGAAAGCTGATCTTGAAACAACAACAACAGTTTATCAATCCAACTATCTTCTAATGCCGAACAATCGTAAGCCTCACATAAAAATGGTTTTACCAATGACTTATATTGCTCAAATGTTAAGTTTTTTATGTATCGATTATTGATCCATGTGAGTTTATCAACATCAAACATCGATGGCGATTTTGATAATCTTGATTCATCAAATTGCTTAATCAACTCATCTTTTGTAAAAATCTCTTGTTCTCCAACAGGTGACCAACCAAGCAGTGCCAAAAAGTTAAACATTGCATCAGGCAAATATCCTAGTTCTTTATATTGACTCATATACTGCAAAATGGATTGATCTCGTTTTGACAGTTTCTTTCGTTGTTCATTCACGATGAGTGTCATGTGCCCAAATTTAGGTGGCTCCCATCTAAAAATATCATATAGCATTAACTGTTTTGGGGTGTTTGAAAGATGTTCTTCTCCACGAAATACATGCGTTATATTCATGAGGTAATCATCTATAACAACTGCAAAATTGTAAGTTGGAATCCCATTTTGCTTAATTAAAACCCAATCGCCAATGTCTTTTGACTCAAATGAAACATGATGACGAATAATATCATCGAACTCATAGGTTTGATTTTCTGGGACTTGTATCCTAATTGTATATGGTAAATTGTTCTCAATATTTGATTGGACTTCTTCTTTTGAAAGATGCAAACATTTACGATTATACATCGTCGCAACAACGCCTTCATCTTTCTGTTTTTGATAATCTGCTTCTAGTTCATCTTCACTACAAAAACATGGGTATGCATGCCCTTGTCCAATTAATAGTTTGGCATATTTTTGGTAAATATCCAAACGTTCCATTTGTCGATAAGGCCCAACATCTTTTGGATTATTAGGTGATTCATCAGGATCTATACCTAGCCAAGACAAATAGGCTAGCTGTGATTCTTCACCACCTTCGACATTTCGTGCGATATCCGTGTCTTCCACACGTAATACAAAATCACCGTTGTAGTGCTTTGCAAATAAATAATTAAATAATGCCGTTCTTGCATTGCCAATGTGCAAATGCCCAGTTGGCGATGGGGCATATCTTACTCTCACTTTTTTCATTGTTCTATTTCCTTTACTAATACAATAGCTTGTGCCATGACACCTTCGTTGCGTCCAATGTATCCAAGCTTTTCTGATGTGGTTGCCTTCACATTGATCTTTGATTTTTCAACTTCAAGCGTTGTTGCTATCATCTTAACCATATCATCAAGATATGGTGCTAACTTCGGTTTTTCAATGATTATTAAACTATCAATATTTACAATTTGATACCCATGTTTATGCATTTTCTTATTGACTTCTTTAAGTATCAAGATACTTGATACACCTTTATATGTATTGTCCGTATCTGGAAAATGAGTACCTAAATCCTTCAAGCCACACGCACCTAAAATTGCTTCTGCAATGGCATGTAATAAAACATCGCCATCAGAATGAGCAAGGCATCCTTTTGCATAGTCTATTGTGACTCCACCAAGGATTAAAGGCCTCCCTTGTACAAGCTGATGGATATCTGTTGATTGACCAATTCTCACTGTTTTCACCTACCTAGCGTTATTATACATCATCTAAACAAGATGACATAAAAAAAGGGCGATGCCCTTATATTTTCAAGAATTTTTCGACGTCGATTACAAAGATGGTTGCTCCGCCAACTTGAACTTCGACCGGAAAAGCGGCATATCTTCCAATATCGTAGGAAGCTGTGGAAGGAACAATTTCTGTTCGACGTTTACTTTCGCTTCCAATGATTTCAATGACATGTTCCACTTTTTCATCATCAGTTCCAACAATTATTGTTGTGTTGCCCGAACGTAAAAACCCTCCTGTTGTGGCTAATCGTGTAACAGAATAGTTTTCTTTGGTCAATGAAGCCGATACACTTGAACTATCATCATTGGATACAATGGCTAAAACAAGTTTCATAGTCCTTCCTCCTTTGTTATATTTTAACATATTTCTTTAATAGGGACACTTATTTAAACATTAAACCTAAAATGTAAAACATCCCCATCTAGAACCTCATAATTTTTACCTTCAACGCGAAGTTTTCCTGCTTCTTTAAGTGCGACTTCACTTTGATACTTCATAATGTCAAAAAAAGTATAAGCTTCCACACGTATAAACCCTTTTTCAAAGTCTGTATGAATAATTCCAGCACATTTAGGAGCTTTAGACCCTTTAGTAAACGTCCATGCTCTTACTTCTTTTTCACCACATGTAAAGAAAGTGGATAGATTAAGCAATTGATAGGTTGATACAATGATTTGATCTAGTCCTGAATGGATGATTGAAAGCTCATGAAGCAATTCTTGTTTATTTTTTTTGTCTAATTCAGAGATTTCTTCCTCTACCTTTGCACAAACTGGAATCACTTGTGCTTTGCGTGTGTTTGCATAAGTTTGAACCTTTATAAAATAATCATTTTGCTCTGGATTACTCACATGATCTATGTCCATGTTTGCGACATAAATGACTGGTTTGGCTGTCAACAAATGAAATCCACTTATAACTTTGATTTCTTGATCATTTAAATCGATTGTAGAAACAGGTAGTCCTTTTTCAATTATTTCTTTTAACTTGATAAGGAGCGCTAACTCAAATAGTGATTCTTTATCGTTTGCTTTTGCTTTACGTTGCACTCTGCTTATGCGATTATCTATTGTTTGTAAATCGGAAAGTCCTAGTTCTAACTCAATTATTTCAATATCGCGAATAGGATCTACTGTTCCTTCTACATGGACGATTTGATCATGATCAAAACACCTTACGACATGAACAATAGCATCAACTTCTCTTATATGTGATAAAAATTGATTACCTAAACCTTCTCCTTGTGAAGCTCCTTTGACTAAACCTGCAATATCAGTAAATTCAAATGTTGTTGGTATCGTTTTTTTCGGATTAAAAATAGCTGAAAGTTGATATAATCTTTCATCTGGCACTTCAACAACTCCAACATTTGGTGCTATGGTTGCGAAAGGATAATTCTCTGATTCAACTTTCGAATTTGTTATGGCGTTAAACAATGTGGATTTCCCAACATTGGGCAATCCGACAATCCCTGCTTTTAAAGACATGTGTTCACCTTCTTATCGGAGTTAAGTGTACACAATTCAGTACTTTTATTCAATCTTTATTTTTGTGCTTGTTTTATGATTTTTTTTAATCGTTTTTCAAATTCAGGTCTTTCAAACATAACAAGAGCACCACAACCTAAACATTTGACTTTAATATCAACACCCACTCGTACAACTTCCCAGTGCTCTGATTTTTTGCATGGGTGATTCTTTTTGAGTTGAACAATATCTTGTAGTTTATATTCCATATTTTTCAGTCCTTTGCTGATATGCTTGCATAGTATTTTTTAGTAGCATTGCAATGGTCATCGGTCCAATACCACCAGGCACCGGTGTCATATAAGATGCCTTCTCTTGGCAACTTGGATCGATATCACCTGTTAGTTTATTGTCTTTTGTACGATGAATTCCAACATCAATTAATATGGTATTTGGTCTTAACCATTCTTTTTGTACTAAATGCATTACCCCCACCGCAGCTACAATCACTTCTGATTGAAAACAAATTTGTTCTAGGTTGGTTGTCTTTGAATGCGCAATTGTCACTGTGGCATTTGCATCCACAAGCAGTTGTGCTAATGGTCTACCTACCAGATGTGATCTTCCAATTACAACTACCTTCTTACCTGTTAAATCAATCTGGTAAGCTTTGATTAGTTCCATCACCCCTTTTGGGGTTGCTGGCACAAATGTTGACTGTCGTAAATGTAGTTTACCAACATTAATCGGGTGAAATCCGTCCACGTCTTTTTCAGGATCAATAAAATTCATCACTTCTCGTTCATTAAGATGCTTCGGTAGTGGCAACTGAATAAGAATCCCATCGACAGATTCATCCTTGTTAAGGTCATCAATCACTTGTAATAATTGTTGCTGTGAAATAGATGCATCACGCTTTTTTGCTATTGAGATAATCCCAACTTGCTCACAAGCTTTTTGCTTAGATGCCACATAGGTTGCTGATGCAAGATCTTCTCCAACAAGAACAACTGCCAATGTTGGTTTTCGTTGATGATTGAAAGACTCCACTTCAGACTTTATCTTCTCTTTAATCTCATTTGCTACTTTTTTACCATCTAGTATGATTGCCATATTTTTCTCCTTACTCGAGGGTTAAATCAACAGTGACTGGACCATCATTATCAATAATGACGTTCATATGCTCTTGGAAAACTCCTGTTTTTACTTCTATTTCGTATTCCAACAGTTTTTTGTTAAAAATATCAAACATGTTCTTTGCATCTGTTGGATTCATTGCTTGATCAAAACTTGGCCGGTGTCCTTTTTTATGATTCGCACAAAGTGTAAATTGCGAAACACTCAAAATACTTCCGCTTACTTGCTTAATATTTAAGTTCATCTTATCATTGCTATCACTAAACAATCTAATATTTACTATTTTATATGCCATTTTTTCTATAATTTCAAGCGAATCTTCTTTGCACACCCCTACAAGCAACAAATAACCATGATTTATGGTTGATACCTCTTTTTGATTAACCCAAACACTTGCTTTCTTTACTCTTTGTATTAATACTTTCATCATATGCTCCCTTATCATTATTTTACTATCTTTTTAGCTATGATAAAATAGCAGAGAGGTGTTTTATGAAACAACCATTGGCACTAAGAATGCGTCCAACCAATTTAAGTGAATTAGAAGGGCAACAACATCTATTTCAAGATAATGGTGTATTTTCTAGGTTAGTTAAAGAAAATCAGTTGTTTTCAATGATATTCTATGGCCCAAGTGGCAGTGGTAAAACAAGTGCCGCACATGTTCTTGTTAATTTGTTGAATCGTCCTTTTGGTATGTTTAACGCTGCAACAAACAACAAAAAGCAACTTGATCAACTTTTGAATATCGCAAGTACTTCAAATGGCTATGTTCTCATTATGGATGAAGTACATCGTTTAAATAAAGACAAGCAAGATCACTTGTTGCCTTTTATAGAGGATGGCACAATTACCTTGATTGGTGCAACCACAGCAAATCCATATTTTGCCATTAATCCTGCCATCCGCTCTCGAACTCATTTAATTGAGTTTAAAGCACTAACAAACGGTGAGTTAATCAACCTATTAAAACGTGCAGTTGATTCGCCTAGAGGCCTAGATAATCGCGTCAGTGTGGATGAGGATGTCTTAAGTTTGATTATTAATATGAGCAATGGTGATGTTAGAGTGGCATTGAACTTATTAGAGATGGCTGCTTTTCTAACTACAACAAATCACATAAATTTACATGACATAAAAGATATGATGCCTTCACTAGCTACTTCAGGATTTAAAGACGATGATGGTTATTTTGACTTACTAAGTGCCTTTCAAAAATCAATACGTGGCAGTGATGTAGATGCTGCTATCTATTATCTTGCTCGTCTTATTCAAATTGGTGATATAGAATCGCTAACAAGAAGATTATTGGTTACCGCTTATGAGGATATTGGTTTGGCTAATCCAGCTGCTGTATCACGTGTCGGCTTGGCTGTTGAAACGGCTTATCGAGTCGGTTTTCCAGAGGCTAGAATTCCATTAAGTGTTGCTGTAATTGAAATGGCTGCTTCACCAAAATCCAAGTCTGCTAACATGGCAATTGATAAAGCATTGCATTTACTGGATGAAAAAACTGATTCTATTCCACAACATCTTCGCTTAACTCCTGTCAACCTCAATAAAGAAGATCAATATCCTTATGATAAACCAGACTTATGGCCTTATATTGGCTATCTACCTCAAAGCATTCAAAATCTTCGGTTTTATCAACCTAATCAATTAAGTCCTCACGAAAGAGTGATTCAAGAG
>CAYGIY010000013.1:0-17019 GCA_964350055.1 uncultured Erysipelothrix sp. | reverse complement strand
CAATCAAGTGATCAATATTATCTAGGGGGATTGATGTATGAAAGAAAACTGGCAAGAAAAACATACGCATTTAGTCTTTTTGATAATCGGAATTCTTGTGTTTATATGGTCATACATCAATCATATCGATACATTTGGATGGGCACTGTTAAGTGCGCCGATTGTCTTGGTCTCTGCATTTTTTGTTTTGACCTATAAGAAATTTACATTTTCGACCATGGTTTATTTCTTTGGCTTGATTTGGGCTATCGTTTTGATGATTGGGGCAAAATATACTTACACATATAATCCATTGTTTGAGATACTCAAGGAGATGTTTGATCATTCTCGAAACCACTATGACCGACTGGGCCATTTCGCCCAAGGATTTGTTCCTGTGATGTTATATAAAGAATACTTTATTAGAAAAGGATTTTTAAAACGCACCAAAGCATTGTCATTTATACTAATTTCACTTGTGTTAGCATTTAGTGCATTCTATGAACTATTAGAATTCTTTGCAACTGTGATTTCAAACCAACCTAAAGAGTATATTTTGGATTTACAAGGTGATATGTGGGATACACAGTATGATATGCTATATGCGATTATAGGTGGTGTAGTATCATTGTGGTTATTTGGTAAAAAACATGATAAAGAAATTGATAAAATGATAAACAAAGAAAAACCAACAGTTACATAAGAGCTGTTGGTTTTTAATTTGATTGCTTAGGTGCAGGTGCTAATAAACAAGCGATTATGGATAGAACTGGAAATATCATCATCATAAGAATGATTTGATCATAGCTTCCAAAATAATCATAGGCAATACCAAAAGGTAATGGCCCTAAAGCTGAACCAATCACCATGGCCATCATGGTGATTGAACGAATACTACCTAAATGTTTCAATCCATAATAATTAGGCCATAAAACGCCATTACTAACTGAATCAAAGGCAGCAAATATTCCATGAACGATGGCGTATATAATGAGCATAATCACTGTTTGAGACCATAAAAATAGCGCCATAGCAATCAATAATAAAGAAAAGCTAAATGCTTTTATGAAATGGACAGGTAGTCGATCCAATAACCAACCCGCAACAAATGTATTAGGCAACTGTGAAATTGCAGTAATGCTTAATAAGGCAGCAGCAAAGGTAATACTAAACATTTTTCCTTCAATGATGGAAACCATATGAAATGTTAGCCCGGTGTTTATCATAGCAGGAACCACCGCACTAAAGAGCATAAGCCAAAAGGCTGATGTCTTAAGGGCTTGCTTAAGGGTAAAGTCAATATTTCTTAATGTCATACTGGAAGTGAGTTTTAAACGAGGTTTTAAGTGTAGTGTTTCTTCATCTTCAATGGCAATTCCTTTTTTTGATGGATTGTCTTCAAGATAGAGAAAAGAAGTTGTTACCATGATTGAAATTAAGAGGATTCCCCAAAAACGCCATGCCCATGGGGCACCGATGGTTCTAATTAAATAGGCATTGATTACAGGGATAAAAGTAGACCCAACCACACCGCCAAGTGCCATATAACTCAAAGCTATCCCGCGTTTTTTAAAAAACCAATGCGGTATAAGAGTTGATGCTGATAAAGTCATAGAGCCTTGTCCAAATAGTCTTAAAAAGTAAAATCCAAATGCAAGCATCCAAATCACACTTACAAAACTCATTAAAAAAGTTGCCATAGCCAATGATAAAGCGATTATGATTGTCATTGCTTTATGACCATAGCGGTCAATGCTTTTACCAATCAAGGGTAAGGTTAATCCAGCTAAGAATGTTGCAAAGGAATAAATAGCAGACACCGTGGAACGACTCCATCCTAAATCCTTGATGTAGTAGTCAATAAATAGAGAAATGGAATATGTTTGTCCAGGACCAGAGAAAAAAACAATCATGGCTCCAATGATCACGATAATCCATCCATAATAGAAGTTTTGTTTGCTTGTTTGTGCTTTATTAGTCATAACACGTATTTTAACATGTTTTTATCAGTTATTATGCATAGTATTATGATTTGATAACTCATCATGATTTGATAGAATAAAGAAAAGGGAGTGATTGAATGAAAAAGATTGCTTGTTTACTTGCAAATGGCTTTGAAGAAACAGAAGCACTAGAAACCGTTGATATTCTTAGAAGAGCTGGCTTACATGTTGATATAATTTCAATTCATGAAAAGATAGTGACAGGTTCACATGGCATTCAAGTTGTGGCAGACATGTTATTGTTGGATAATTTCAATGAATATGACATGATTTTTCTGCCAGGGGGACAACCAGGGGCAAATAATTTAATGGCCAACGACATCGTGATTAGTGCCATTTTAGCATTTGATAAAGAAAAAAAATGGCTTGCTGCGATTTGTGCAGCGCCACTTGTACTTGATCATGCTGGAGTTATCAATAATAGAAAAGTAACATCGCATCCGAGTGTTGCCGAAGGTGCCTTTAAGAACTCGACCTACCTAGAGCGTGAAGTGGTTGTAGATGATCATATCATCACAAGTCGTGGTGTAGGTACTGTTGCTGCATTTGCATTTAGTATTGTTGAGTTATTTGGTATCGATTCAAAACCACTACAAGATGCGATGGTATTTTCAACATATCATCAAATGCCATAACCTTTTCTAATCAAAGCGCTTTGCAATAGATCACAGAACCTGTGATCTATTTTTTTAGGTGTTAACCACCACATCACTTCTTGCTTCAAGTTGATAAACAACGTGATATTGATTTTCCATAGGAATCCACTCATTGATAAAACGATCAAAAAGACCAGGATTTCTATTTTGGATGCGTTCTGTTTGAATGTGTTTGTCAACTTTCAAAAATATCAATAAATCATAGAAATCAATAAACAATGGATGCATGCTATAAGACCCTTCAATAATTGTGAGTGGTTTTGGATTTATAGTAAGCCAACGATCAAGGGTTTCAAGTTGGCAATCATAGAGTTGATATGAAAAAGATTGACGTGATAAAAGACCTTTTATCACTTGGTCATTAAAACGAACATAATCAACATTTCCACCGATTTCACTTAATCGTTTTTGTGTACGTTGATGAGATTGTAAAAAGAAATCATCCATTGCGATTATATTGCTATCGTAATAGGTGGACAACAAGGTTGCCAAATGCGTCTTTCCAGATCCACACATGCCATCAATGGCGATATGGCAATGTTTTTTTTGTTGCATCATCGCATCAATACTTGTGAATACATCAAAAAAATCCTTAAAATCTTTGTCAACCAAACGATAGCTCGGATGATAGGCTTTTTTGTAGTCATCACTATGTGAAAGACTTGAGTAACCGTTTAACTCATATTCTGTTAGAAAATACTTGGCTTCATCTAAACTCCAAGGACATTGATCATGTAAACTAAGTTCAACAATCACATCAAGTTTTTCTTTGAATGATTGCTTTTCACCAGCGTAGAATGTTGATTTTTTAAAAGCTTTTGCAATGCTTGCTAAATGATAAGGTTTGATTCTGGGATGATTTAAGTTTATTCGATACAAGCGTGGGGAAACTTGATCAAACAAGCCAATATGATGACTTCGAACCTGAGTTTCATATTCTTGTTGCATCACTTCTAATACCAAATGGTCATCACCTAAAAGATGACCAGCACCAAACTCGTGTTGATAAATAAGTTTGACCATATCTTGAACACGCATCAAAGGGTATTGGTTAAGATGATTAAGACAAATAATAAGTAATGCTTGATTTTTCATAGATTATAGTTTTAAATCAAATCCTTGATCTTGTATGTCTTGTACAATCTGTTGTCTTCTTTCACTAGGATTGACTAACTTGCTTACCACTTGTTTGCTAAAAGGAGGCAATGTTTTATCTGGGAAGCGTAGATCAACGTATTCACTCATTTCCTGATCATAATCGTTTAATTTATCCATGTAATGATCGAATACTTTGTATTCATTTTCGAACACGCGAAGCTCATTATCAAAACGAGGTTTTAAATTTGGCTCTTGATTTGGAAACCCGATACCTAAGCCAACAATTGGAAAAACTAATTTTGGCAATTTTAGTATTTCACATAATTTTTTAGCATCATTTAACACACTGCCAAAGTAATTGGTTCCAAGTCCCATTGATTCTGCAGCTACCACAACATTTTGAGCTGCTAAACAACCATCGGTAAAACCTTGGATAAAGCGATCCATGTCTGCAGCACTTTCTTCATGACAATCGTTTTCTTGAGCAATTTTATAGTTTCTAAAAGAATCAACCACAAAAATCAAGAGTATTGGTGCCTTTGCGAGATACTTTTGAGTACTAACATCAACAATTTCAGCTCTGACTTTAGGATCTGTGACTGAAATAATAGACATTGATTGCATGCCATTTGATGTCGGTGTACGTTTTGCTACTTCCATTAACACATCAAACATTTCATTTGGTACTGGATCTTCTTTTAGAGTACGAACGGTTCGATGTGATAATTGTGTTTTAATTGTTTCGTTATTTAGTTTCATGTTTTTCTTTTCCTATCGTTAGTATTAACCATCCAGGGTAATCTAAAGTGTTAATGGGTGCGCCATATCCAATGTAGCTTTGATCGATAACAGGGTAATTGGTGTAAGTTGAAGCACATGTTTTTATGATGGCTGCGCCTGTAGGTGTCACTAACTCACCTTGTATGCATGTTTGATAGTGGGGAATATTTTCTAATAATGTTTTTGTTGCAGGGACTGGAATTGACCATTTATTTTGTTTGAAAGTGACACTACCAGAACCAATATGAAGTGGAGAAGCGATGATATGGTCTACATTAAAATAGGCTAATCCCCAACATGTTCCCACGATATCAATAATAGTATCGATTGCTTTTGTTTCATGAAATGTGACATCTTGAATATCACATTGATGTGCAGTTGCTAATGCACTACCTAATGTATAAAAAATACCAATGGCTTTCTTTTTGATCGAATCACTTAATTGACTTGAATTGATGATTGCTTCGATAGTTGCAATACTGCGTCGTTGATCATCATGTGATTGTTTCACAATTGCATCAAAGTAAGTTGCTTTGCAACCTAAACATTCAATCTTTTCATGTATAAGTTTGAAATCATCTTGAATTAACAAATCATTCAACATCGCTTTAAGTGAGTCAAAAGGTAATCCACAGTCAATTAATGAACCTAATATTGAATTGCCGCTCACTCCATTTGAGCAATCAATATAGGCAATCATACAATAATCCTTTTAAAAACATCATATCATGGTATAGCCACCATCAACGGTCAATACTTGACCAGTCATATAGTCGCTATTAGAACTGCATAAGAAGGAGACAACGCCTTGAACATCTTCTTCAACACCGAGTCGACCAAGCGGTACGTTGTTGGTATAGTCCTTTAGTGCAAAACTTGGAAATACTGATTGTGTTGTTTCGGTATCAATAATACCTGGAGCAACCGCATTTACTTGGATGTTTAATGATCCTGCTTCTTTAGCTAATGCTTTTGTAAATCCAATAACACCTGCTT
Source organism: uncultured Erysipelothrix sp. (assembly GCA_964350055.1). Taxonomy (GTDB): domain Bacteria; phylum Bacillota_I; class Bacilli_A; order Erysipelotrichales; family Erysipelotrichaceae; genus UBA6182. Next base: position 11,507 of record CAYGIY010000013.1, on the reverse strand, counting down.
TTGCTGCAGAATAATGGGTGAATCCAACACCACCAACACGACCTGAGATAGATGCTATATTAACAATCTTCCCGCTTTTTTGTTTTCTCATAAACCGATAAACGGCTTGTGTTGATAAAAATGTGCCTGTTAAATCAATATCGAGCACTCGTTGCCATTGTTCTAAGCTAACATCTAAAAATAGACTCACTGGGAATATTCCAGCATTATTAATAAGGACATCAATCTTCCCATATTTTTCAATTACAGCATCAGCCATGGCTAGAGTTAACTCTTTTGAAGTGACATCACATTTTATTGCAAGACCACGACCAGATGGAAATGATGCAATTGCTTCCTTGGCGGCTTTTTCATTAATATCTGCAATGACAATCGTTGCCCCTAAACTATCTAAATAGCGTGAGATTGTTAATCCAATGCCTTGGGCAGCACCGGTTATAATAATAATTTGATCTTGGTGAATTTGTTTCATATAACCCCCTATTTTTCTTTAGAAATCTCTGCAATCACATCACCAATAAAAACAGTGTCATCATCTTCCACAAATAGTTGTGTGATGATTCCTGATGCGGGTGCTTCAATAAATATTGAGATTTTATCAGTGGCTGCTTCTGCGATATTTTGACCTTCACTTACAGTATCACCAACACTCACAAGCCATTGGTGAAGCTTGATTTTAGTGCCACCTTCGGCAAAATTTGGAATTTTTACTTCAGTTTTCATATTCTAGTGTCCCTTTCTCTAGATAAGCTGGTATGCATGTGCACTCAAAGACATGTTCGAATGCGTCTAAAAACGTTGTTTTAACATCATGCATTTTAATCGATTCATTGGTTAGTTTTTCAATAGAAGTCATTGTGACATCTTTGATGCCACAGGCAATGATTGAGTTGAAGTAAGTGAGGTCAGGCGATACATTGATGGCGATGCCATGTCTTGTGATGGCATGTTCTACTGCAATACCGATAGAGGCAATCTTGTGATCATTAACCCAAACCCCACTTAATCCAACACTTGTTTTCGCTTGAATTCCATAATGAGAAAGAAGCAAGATAGCTGCTTCTTCTAGTTTTCTTAAGTAATCATGTACGTTATTTGTATATGCTTTAACATGTAATATTAAAGAGATTACAAGTTGACCAGGACCATGAAATGTGATGTCGCCACCGCGATCAGTGGCTATCACGTCAATTCCTTTTTGTTGTAACTCTTCTATTGTTAGTAACAGATGATCTTGCGTGCCTGAACGTCCGATTGTAATGGTTGGTGTATTTTCTTGAAAGATAATCGTATCAATGATTTTATTTTGATCACATAACTTAAAGATTAATTTTTGGATTTCATAGGCTTCATGATAACCCATTGTTTTTAAATCAAGATATGCGACGTGTTTTTTCATGATTAGACTCCTTCAAACAACAAAACAATGTCTATAGGATGGTTGGTTACCAACCATCCATACAGACTCGTTTTATGTATATCAATTTTACGTGTACAACAAACAGTGTATGCTACATTATTTCTTTGCTAATGCTTGAAGATCTCCGTTAAGTTGTGCAAAGATGTAAACTGGTGCACAACCAGGATAGTAAGTGACTGATTTTGCTAGTTTTGATGCTTCACGAACTTTGTCTGCAGATGGGAAGTATTCCCAGCAATCACCACATACAAATAGGTTTTTGTCTTTTGCATCTTTAGGATCAAAGTCAGGGACTCCACCTGCTAATACAACAACTTCACCAGCAGCTTTTAAGAAGTCATCCATCTTAATGCCACTGTTTGCAAATGAATCCAATGCTCCACGTACATTAACATAACATCCTGGACATGTTTGTTGCATCGCACATGTGAGGCCATTATACATACCGATTGGGTCATTGTTAGGACGTTTGAAATGTTTAAAGACGGACGCTATGGTTTCACCAACAACATCAATCTTATCAATATCCATCTCACCTAAGCCATCAGTTGCTGCGCAACGAACAGCTGGGATTTCGATTGGATCAAAGCCCATGATTTTACTTGCAACTGCATCACCAGCAACTGTATCTTCAGCTGCTAGAATTAAATTCATTTCGATTGGTGTTCCAGCATGTGGTCCTTGACCTTCCATACCGATGATGGCATCATAAATGGTTAGATCAGCTTTTCTAACACGATACAAGTCAGCCATTTTTTGACCAAGCTCAATGCGGTGTGCACCTTGCTGTTGTGCATCTGGATGATAGTTAGGAATGATCCCATTCCAGTTTTTAAGTCCTAGTGTGACAGTTCCAGCTAAGTGAACTTTCATTTTTGGCAAGTTAATGACAACATCAGCGTCCAATAAAGGTTTAAACACTGCAGCTTTTTTAAAGACTTTTGCTCCTGGAATGTCCATTTCAACAACATCAGTTTCATCAAAATAAATGACTTTATCAACGCCACCTAAGCGCGCTGCTTTTTCCATGCCTGATGCATCAAATGCAGGTTTTGCACGGCCAACATGTTGACCAAGTGAAGGGTTATCTCCAACCCAAACTTCTTTTGCTTTTGAATTTTCTTTAACATATGCAACCACAGCTTCAACAACACGTGGATCAACCACTGCATGACTTTCAGCTGGTGCTTGGAATGCCAAGTTAGGTTTAATAAGAACCGTTTGACCTTCCTTAATGATTTTGTCTAAAGAACCAATCGCTAGTTCGACGGCTTTTGCGACAGTTTTTTTAATTTTTGCTACATCTTCATCATGACGGACAAATTTTCCGTTCATGAATGATTCATTTCCCTTAAGCGCTTCACATTTTGCTACTGATACTTTTGGTTTACTCATAAATTTCCTCCATGTTTTGGTAATCTACAACAATAATTATGATGTTTGTACACGAAAAAACATGATACTATGCTAACCTTACACTAAACGTCAATCATCGCAACACCACCCTTTGTCTTGTATATGCTATCATTTGCTATCCCAAATGATGGCACTTAGAACGTAAGCATTTTATGTGAATATCCTTATGTGGATATAGACAACCATTACGCGATAATCTATCATATGATAATTTAAATATCTGATGTAACTAAAAACATCACATCTCTATCTAACTGAATTTTAACATACAGAGAAAACGCTTTCAATAATGATTGAAGAATAATCACCATTTTTTCACGAGTCATAATTAAATGCTCTATGGAAAAGAATATCGAAAGACGTTATAATATTTTTAAAGAAAAAATTGTAATAGGAGAGCCACTATGTACGAACAAGTTAAAACAATCATTGTCGATCTAATGCATCTAAATCCTGATCAAGTGAGTGAACAATCAAATCTGAAAGATGACTTAACGTTTGATTCATTGATGATTTTAGAACTTGTACTAGAAATCGAAAGTCATTTTAACGTTCAAATTAGTGATCAAGAAGTCAAAGAATTTCGTGATGTAAGTGATGTGATCAACTGTATCAAGCAAAAGCAAAACAGCTAAGATGTTCTTTGGCTGTTTCTTTATTTGGAGAGCAAAATGGATGAACAACAAATCAAACGTGCGATCAAAGCATTTAAAGCATCAAAAGCAAAACAGATGACCCTTGAATATGACGATGTTTTTGTCATCTTGAAAAAAAAGGAAAAAGAAGATTCAAAAACAGCAAAGACGAGAGTGATTTATTCCCCAGTTGTTGGGGTTGTTAGTTTAGCTACATTTGATGGTTCCATTCTTTCCCCTCATCAAAAGATAAAACAACAAGACGTCATCTGTGTGATTGAATCAATGAAATTGCTTAGAACTATCACCAGTGATGTTGATGGAGTCATTGATGAAATTTTTATAGAGCATCTTGATATGGTGGAGTACAATCAACCATTAGTGAGTATTAGACTTTATGATTAAACGTTTATTGATTGCCAACCGTGGTGAAATTGCATGTCGCATCATAAAGACATGTAAAGAAATGGCCATAGAAACAGTCGCAGTTTATTCTACTTGTGAGAAAAACCATCGTCATGTTCAATTAGCTGATGATGCTGTTTGTGTTGGTGATTGTGATGTAAGTGAAAGCTATTTAAATGCCAATAATATTATTTCAGCAGCACTTTTAAAAAAGTGCGATGCAATTCATCCAGGTTATGGATTGTTAAGTGAGCATGCCTTGTTCGCCCAACAAGTTATTGAGGCGGGTTTAATTTTTATTGGTCCAAGCACAGAAGCAATTGCGCTAACATCCAATAAATTATCTGCCAAAATGCTTTGTCAAACCAATCAAATACCTGTGATTAGTGGTTCAAGAGAACTCATTCAATCACGTGAGTCTGCATCATATTGGGCTAATGAAATTGGATATCCTTTGGTTGTAAAATCAAACCAAAGCGCTGGTGGTCAGCGAGTTTACATCGTAAACGATCAACAAGCATTATTTGATAAAATCAAATCAATTCAATCATTCAATGAAGACGTTTTTTTAGAGAAATACGTTGTACAAGCAAAGCACATCGAAGTTCAGTTGTGTGCTGATCATTTTGGAAATATGGTTCATTTTGGACTACGTGATTGTTCTTTACAAATCCATCATAAAAAAGTAATTGAAGAATCATTTAATTCTATGATTTCTAAAGAAAAAGAAGATCAAATCATTGCGGATGCTATCAAGATTAGCAAACTTTTGCGACTTGATCATGTGTTTACGATAGAATTTTTACTTGATGCAGATGGTCATCATGCGTTTCTTGAAGCAAATCCTAGGATACAAGTGGAGCATTCGATTAGTGAAGTCACAACAAACATTGACTTGATTCAACTTCAAATAGAGTGTGCCAATAAGCAAACACTAAACTATTTGCAGCATGATATAAAACCACAAGGACATGCCATTGAATGTCGTATTGTAGCTGAAGATCCTAGACATCATTTTTCTCAGTGTGAGGGACAAGTCGTTTTTTTAAAGACACCGAATCAGAAGCATGTACGTGTTGATCTTGGCGTTAATGTTAACGATACAGTGTTACCATATTATGATCATTTGATTATGAAAATAATTGTTTTTGATCATGATCGAAAGGGAGCGATTAAACTGCTCAGACAAGCATTATTAAAGACGATTGTGGTTGGTGTTCAAACCAATATTTCTTTTTTACAAGCAGTGTTAGCACACCGTGTGTTTACACATGATCAGACTTCAACACAAACCATGCATCAGATCCATCAGTCTTGGCTAAATAAACAACAACCAAAGCAAGATCACGTCATTTGCCAACGATGCCAAAAAGTGTACACAAAAAGCCAACTAGAAGCTAGCATGTGGGTATGTCAGGTATGTGAGTATCATTGGAATATTTCTGCATCTTCAACCATCAGATTCATCAGTGATGAGCAAACCTTTGTTGAGATGGATCAAGAGTTAGTGACGAGTCATCACCATCTAACAAAAACATATCAAGATAAACTAAATCAAGCAAAGCAACAAGCACAAACAAATGAAGCCATTGTCACGGGTGTTGCGACAATTGGTGGTATTTCAGTTTGTTTAGGTATCATGGAACCTCTTTTTATGATGGGAACTATGGGGAGTGTTGTTGGTGAAAAATTGACACGAATAATTGAACGTGCTCACCAAGACCAGATGCCTTTGATTATCGTGGTAGCTTCAGGAGGAGCCAGAATGCAAGAAGGGATTGAATCTTTGATGCAAATGGCAAAAGTAACATGTGCACTAACACGTTTTCAATCACATAAAGGTCTATTTATTTCGATCTTGACACACCCCACAATGGGTGGAACAACGGCAAGTTTTGCTACACAAGGGGATATCATCTTGGCTTTTCCATCAGCAACCATTGGGTTTAGTGGTGAGCGTGTAATCAAGCAAGCACTCCATCAACAGTTTGATGAGCAAATCCAACAAGCTGAAGTGTTATTAAGCAATGGGTGGATCGATGCGATTGTATCACGGCTTGCATTAAAAGAAACCTTAGAAAAATTATTATGTATGCATCAGATCAAGTCGTATCACTTTAAACAAGAAAAACTTAATCTAAGTAAATCATTTGCTAAATCTCTTTCATCATGGCAAACAGTACAACAAGCAAGAGATAGTCAACGAATCAAATCAGATCAAGTCATTAGCCAGTTGTTTGATATGTTTGTCTCATTACACGATGCATCCATTGATGGTGCTCTACTTGGTGGAATTGCGTTATTGGATAAAAAACCAATAACTGTTTTAGCACATCAAAAGGGAAATGATTTAAAATCGAATATTCATCATAGATTTGGAATGGTTGCTCCGATTGGGCATCGAAAAATCAAACGACTTGTCCTGCAAGCTGAGAAATTTAATCGACCGATCATCACCATCATAGACACACCTGGTGCATATCCAAGTATGGCTTCAGAATTGTTTGGTCAAGCTACTTCAATCTCTGATAGTCTGGCTTTGTTTTCTCAAGTTAAGGTGCCCGTGATTGCGATTGTGTTATCTGAAGGTGGAAGTGGTGGGGCATTGGCACTTGGTATTGCAGATGTTGTCTTAATGTGTGAGCATGCTTATTATTCTGTGATTTCACCTGAAGGATATGCTAGCATTCTCTATCGTGATGATAATAAAGCAGAACAAGCAGCACAACATATGAACATTACAGCAGACAAGTTGCTACAAATGGGTATTATTGATGGTATTATTGATGAAAGTAACCAATCGAATATGGTATTGCATATGAAACAATTGGTTATTGACGCATTAAAGCAATTGATGAGCCTTTCTAGTGAAGCGTTAGTCGATAATCGATTTCAACGGTATCGCTCAATTGCAAGTGTCAAGAAGGATCAATGATGAATCAAGTCGCATTTGTCAGTGGGGCATCAAAAGGCATTGGTCAAGCAATTGCAATCGCATTTGCCAAAAACAACTACGATGTCATCATTCATTATCATCAAGATGAAAAAGGGGCACTAAAAACTAAGGAAATGTGTGAACATTTTGGTGTCAAGACGTATTGTATATCGTTTGATATATCACATCATCAAGCAGTAGCAGAAGGGGTAAAATCCATCCTCTTAGCTTATCAAACGATTGATGTGTTGATTAACAATGCAGGTATCATCAATGATCAGCTACTATTACTTATGAGTCCATCAGATTTTGATAAAGTGATCGATACAAATTTAAAAGGAACTTTTTATCTGACAAAAGCAATTGCAAAAATCATGGCAAAAGCAAAATCAGGTTGTATCATCAATATCACAACCTCAGTTGCCAGTATTGGAAATATCGGACAAGCAAACTATGTTGCATCAAAAGCGGGAATTGTAGGTTTAACAAAGACAACTGCTTTAGAACTTGCCAAATATCACATACGCTCTAATGCAATTGCTCCTGGATTAATCCAATCTCACATGAGCGAAACATTAACTGTTTTACAGCAACAACATTTATTAGATCAAACCATCTTAAAGCGGATGGGTAGCTTAGAAGATGTTGCCCAATGTGCACTATTTCTAGCAAGTAAACAAGCAAACTATATTACAGGACAAGTATTTCATCTCGATGGTGGGATGGTGTTAGGAGGTTAAGATGAGACGTGTGGTCATCACAGGTTTAGGTGTGGTATCACCACTGGGTAATCACCCAGAGATTATGTTTGACAACATAAAAAAATACAACAGCAAAATTGGACAGATCCAACATTTTGATGCCACCCAATTTCGTGTCAAAATTGCTGCAGAAGTGCGTGATTTTGATTATTCAGATTATTTTTTGCCAACTGATTTTCGCTTTAATGATCGGTTTACGCAATTTGCACGCTATGCTGCAAAGCAAGCCTTTATTCAATCAAAACTAGATAAATTGGATCATGATCGCTTTGGTGTGGTGTTTGGTTCTGGTGTGGGTGGTATGGCTTCTATTGAAAAAGCAAAGGAAAACCTTGATCAAAAAGGACCAACCCGAATATTCCCCCATTTTATTCCCATGAACATCATCAACGCGGCCGCTGCGATGATTGCGATTGATTTAAAAGCACGCGGTCCATGCATCCCAATTGTCACCGGATGTGCTGCTGGAAGTGATGCGATTGGTGAAGCCTATTTAAAAATCAAACATAACCAACTTGATGTTGTCATTGCTGGCGCTAGTGAAGCATCGATTACACCACTTGGCGTTGGTGGTTTTATGGCGATGCGTGCCTTAAGTGAACAAGAAGACTTAAAACGTGCCAGTATTCCATTTGATCAAAATCGTTCAGGATTTGTCATGGGAGAAGGTGCGGGAGCACTTGTATTAGAAGTTTATGAGCATGCGAAAAAACGAAATGCAACCATTCTTGCTGAAGTCATTGGCTATGGTTCAACATGTGATGCGCATCATATAACTGCGCCTAAAGAAGATGGATCAATCACAGCTAAAGCGATTAAAAAAGCTATGGTTGATGCCAATATTGATGCTCATGCCATTGATTACATCAATGCTCATGGGACAAGTACACCACTTAATGACATCACAGAGATTAAAGCAATTCAATTGGCATTATCAGAATATGGTCATCATGTACCGATATCATCCACAAAGTCTTACATGGGTCACCTATTGGGAGCATGTGGGGCAGTTGAAGCCATCGTGTGTGTACAAGCGCTTCTTCATCAATTAGTTCCAGCAACCCTAAATACTCAAGTAATTGATGAAGCCATTGATGCAAACATCATAATTAAGCAACATCTTCACACTGATTTAGACATTGTGATGTCAAATTCGCTTGGCTTTGGTGGCCATAATGCCACCTTACTATTTAGAAGGTGGTCATTAGATGTTATATAATAAAGAGCAAATCAAAATGATACTTCCCCATCGTGAACCCATGTTACTTGTTGATGAAATAGAAACGATCATTGATCAAAGAAAAATTATCGGAATCAAGCATGTTAAACCAGACGATTTCTATTTTTTGGGACACTTTGATCAAAAACCCATCATGCCTGGTGTCATGATGGTGGAAGCATGTGCACAAACAGGAGCGATTCTTGTTTTAAGCTTGGATCAGTACAAAGGTAAAATGAGCTACTTTGCTGGTATTGATCATGTACGATTTAAACAATATGTCAAACCAAATCAAACATTGGTGATGATTGTTGAATTATGTAATATGCGTCATAATATTGGTAGAGCAAAGATTGAAGCTTTTGTCGATGACCAACTAGTCCTTGTTGGTGAGATATTATTCACGATTGGAGAACCGGTATGATTGGTGTGGATATCATCAGTATTGCAAGAATAAAAAACATGAAACAAAAAGAGGCATTTGTTATGCGTGTACTGACACCAACAGAATGTGAAACATATGATTCATTTAATGATCAAAAACGTAAAGATCAATGGTTGGCTGGACGATTTGCAGCTAAAGAAGCAATAATCAAAGCATTATTAGAAGATGTAAACTCATATCACGATTTGACGATAGATCAAATTGATAAAAAAACAATTTGTCAGTATCAAGGGAAAACAATATTCGTCTCTATCGCTCATGAAGATGATTATGCCATCGCTATTGCGATGATCAGTTTATAGCATATGGTAAAAAACACGCTCGATATAAAATACATCAAGCCAAAATTACACCCGTTTTATCAGGTGATGGATGTTGTAGAGTCCATAGACTCGACACATCATCACATCAAACAACATCTATCAAACTTTAAAGTGGGTGATGTCTTATTGGCACGTGAACAAGTATCTGGTATTGGTACTTTTGGTCGTTCATTTTTTAGTCCAAAAGATAAAGGCGTGTATTGTTCGTTTTGTGTTGATAGTAAGCCATTACCTTGGGTAAGCACACTCATGCCTATTGTGGTAGGCATTGCCATATGTGATGTACTAACGACGCACTATCGCATCAACGCAAAAGTTCAATGGGTTAATGACGTCTTGATTAACAATCAAAAAGTAGCGGGTGTGTTATGTGAGCACACCGAGGATATCATGATTGTAAGTTTTGGTTTGAATGTGTATGATACAATCTATCCAGCATCGATTAAAGATTGTGTAACCAATCTTTTTTCTTATGAAGAACTAATCAACATCAACAAACTAACTGTTTTGTTGTTAAATCAAATAATAGCCATTATCAATCATGTCACTCTTTTACAGATTCAAGAAGCATTTATAAAATATCGCAACAACAACCAGGTGACAATAAAAAGAAACAATCAAAACATTCAAGTTGATATTGTTTCTATTGATGAAGCAGGAAGACTTCAAGTTTTAGATGATCAACAGCAATTGATAACTCTATATTCATCAAATGAGATTATTAAAGACTAAAAAAAGCAATTTAATTGCTCTTTGTTTACTTTGATTGCATTAACTGCTGAACTTTATTTAGTAATAATTGATAACCTTCATAGGCATCATTTGTATGTTGCACCGTTTCTTCCATGGGGCATAAGCCATCTTGGGCTATGTTTGTTATGTAAGGTACGGTATGATCATAATCAAACTCAATGGCTTGTGTCTTTAAATAAGCCAAAGCCTGCTCACTAATGGTAGGGGTATACAGTTTTTTTACCTTGGCAACAACCATGAGCATCGCTGCTGCTTTTCCAACGACTTTATCAACAACCATGGCATCCTCAAGTTCTTTTGGGCATTCTCTTAGCCATTTTAACCATGGACGTATGCCTTTTAAGTTAGATGTTAAGATGGATTGTTCAGTTGCGACGACACAGACAATGTCATTATTAAGATGTTCGGATAAATTTCTTGTATTCATACCAATCCCTTTCGTTGTTGCTTGATAAACTAAGAAGTACCATTACATGATACTGATAAATCATACCATGAATAAACTTGGAGGTGAAGCTGCAATTATGCAGTTAGTCATAGGGAATTGCAGCTTCACTATGAGTTATCTATGATTAAGCATCACGCTTGATATAGTTTAAACGGTTTAATGCAAAAACTAAAACAGGAATGATAGCAAGCTGAATGACGATTCCTGGAATACCAGCTGTAACAGCACCAGTAATATAGATCCAAGGATTGGGTAAGGTAGCAAAAAAGAAATTAATCAATACCCATACAACGGCTGTTGCAACAATTCTCCCACAAATCATAGCACCAACTAAGGATACGTATACATTTAGTTTTAAACGACGATAAAGCAAACTTGTAATTAAACCATAAGTAGCCAACTCAAAAATCATAAATGGCAATACAGGGAAAACAGGTGGCATGCCTGTCATAACAGAACTTAAAATAGGTGTAATAATCCCAACTGTTACGGCAAATGGAAAACTTAAGATAAAGCCAGCCAATAAAACAGGGATGTGCATTGGTAAAAATGTAGTGCCTTGACCAAGCGGATGAAATAATATAGGTAAAATAATTCCAATAGCAATAAACAAGCCGGATAATGTGGTTTCTCTTACGATGTTTGTTCGCATTTTCTTTCCTCCTATAAAAAAACCATGACGTAACACATCACTACTGTGATTATGATTACCTTCATGGCAATTCATTATTTGGATAAGCTTTAAAT
>CAYGIY010000012.1:0-17315 GCA_964350055.1 uncultured Erysipelothrix sp. | reverse complement strand
GTAATAATATATAACCGAAAAGGAGGGATAGTATGAGTATTACATCCGATATCCTTCGAGGACATACTGAGACGATTATTTTGAAACATCTATCAGATCAAGACAGTTATGGTTATGAAATTAATAAAGCAATACAAGAAAAAACCAATAACGAGTTTGAACTAAAAGACGCAACACTATACTCAGCATTTCAAAGATTGGAAAAATCCGGTTATATTTCATCTTATTGGGGCGATGAAAAAACAGGAGCACGAAGACGCTACTACACAATCACAAATGAAGGAAGAATTTATTACAAGCTTAACAAGGAAGCTTGGGAACGAGCAAAGTCATTAATTGACTCACTAATCTAGGAGGAAACATGGTCACAAAAATTAGAACATACATCAAACAAGCATTTGAAGATGTCCCACAAACAAAACGTTCAGTTGAATTACAAGAAGAAATTATTAGCAATCTAGTTGAGAAGTACAACGATCAACTCAGACAAGGAAAAAATGATGAAGAAGCATATCAACTTGTTATCGCCAGCATCGGTGATTTGAGCGAACTGACAGAAGGTCTAAAAGAAAGACACACATTAGCTTCAATTTCACCAGCCGATCGTAAAAAGAGCGCAATTATCAAAGCGATAGCTGTTGCGTTGTACATCATAAGCCCAATGACTTTGATTGGATTTGGAACATATGGTCGCGGTGAAAATGGTTTAATCGCTATGTTTGTTTGTATCGCAGTTGCATCCGCATTACTTGTATACAACTCAAACACAAGAGCAAACTACATCAAAGAAGAAGAAACAATGATTGAAGAATTCAAAGAATGGAAATCAAAAAAACATAAGAAAAACGAGGTATACCGTTCATTACAAACTGCTTATTGGTTGATTGTTGTTGTGATTTATCTATATTTAAGTTTCAATTTCTACTATTGGCACTTCACATGGATTATCTTTATCATTGCAGCTGCTATTCAACAAATCGTTAAAGCACTCCTTGTTTTAGGAGAAAAAGATGAAAACTAAAACAAGTGCGGTATTATCAATTATCCTATGGGGAATAGTCCTACTCGTATCGGTATCACTACTTTACTCATTGAGTACCAATAACTTTAACTTTACATTTTTTACTGGATTTACAAATAACCAAGGAAATAAACGCTTAATACAAGAAAAAGTGATTCGTGAAGACATTCAAGATGTATTTGTATATTGGATAGCTGGTGGTGTCACCATCACCCAATCTGATGATGAGTACATTTACTTTAAAGAATATGCAACCGGTGATCTTGCCAGAAACAAATGGGCAACGGTTGATATCAGCAGCAATCGATTATCAATAGAAAGTTTAAATCAGACTTCTTGGAATTTCTTTGTATTACAATCACCCATTTCATACTTAGAGCTTGAACTTCCTGAAAAACTTTATCAAAGTATTTCATTAAAACTAACATCAGGGAATTATACTATTGAAGATTTACAAACAACAAAACTTGATATTAATGCAACCTCTGGTAATTTGGTGATTAAAGATGTTGTCAGTGAAGGTATTTTATTTAATCTGACTAGCGGTAATATCAAAGCAACAAATGTTATCACAAATAAGATGGATGTCATCATGACATCTGGAAATGTTACATTAGATATTGAAGTCTCTGAATCATTCTACAATAAAATGACAAGTGGTCGTGTTATAGCAAGCTTCAAAGAAGTTGCACCAACATCCATTGATTTTGATATGACCACAGGTCAAGTTGAAATTGATGTTGATGACTCTGCAGATTTTGTAGCGGTTGTATCAAAAGTATCTGGTAGCTTCAATGCAAACTTCCCTCACACAAGTGATGGGGATCGCTACATCTATAAAGACGGAACCGATCGCTACTCATTTAAAATGACAAGTGGATCAATCAAACTTACAGTAAACCAATAAAGCCATCTCATGGCTTTATTTTATTATAAAGTGATTGCTCACACATGTTTTCTGATAAACTATTCATATGATACAATCAACCAATCCAGTAATTCTATATGAGTTACCACTAAATGTAACGATTCAAAAGATCCTAAAAGATCAAACAACATTGATCCTTTGGATTACATCAAATCCAAGTCTAACACTCATATTAAAACAAGAGAGACCATCACTAAATATCCTAAAAATCACAGGAGCAAACTACCATGAGTTTGAAATGACATTATCCGCAATTCAAAATCAACAAGTCGATATCCTTGTTTTAGGTATTGAACAGCTCCTGAACAAACCAAAGCTAGATACAATACTTCAATCAATGACGATAACACCACATATTGTGGTTGACCACATTCATCACTGGTCACCTATTAGTTTTGATTATCGACCAGAATATGAAAATCTAACCCTATTAGCACAAAAGTTTAAAGATGCCAGTTGGACATTAATATCCCATTGTCTTTCCAGTTATGATGTTGAAATCATCACATCAAAGATTACTCTTAGTGATGTTATCAAAGAAAAAAACAATCTTAAACTACAAAATCACATAAAAGTGGATTCTTGGCACCAACTGTGTCAATTGATTTACAATAAAACAACGAGTCAATCACACTTGATTATCACACATGACTATCTAGAAGCACAGTGGATTGCCTTTTTACTAAACAAATTGACACCATGTGGCGTTGTCCATCGAAAAGTTGAAGAAACAAAGAAAGTTGATACCCTTCAAGCTTGGCAAAAAAAGCAGATTTCATCATTGGTAATCACTTCTGATACGATTTTACCTTACCCTTATCCTAAGATTGATTTAGTCATATGGGTGGACTATCCAATCAGCAAATATCAATGGTTGGACTCAATGCATACCTATCAAACATCAACTTTGGCAATCATAACCAATCATCAACCTTCCTTTAATCAAAGTGCTATGCATCAGTTTCCATATGATGGTCGACTCAATGAAATCACACGTGTTCTAAAAGAGCAAAAGCATGGTTTAACCATGCGTGAAATTGAAAGATATTATAACATTGAATCTTATACATTAGAAAAAGCTATGAAAGGACTGCGTGTATTTAAAGGTGTGAATAAGCAAAACATGAAATACTTCCCTTTGGATCATTGGCACTTTCCTTTAAATATCATAAAATCGATTCACAAAAATAAGATAAAACTATTCCATCAATTGTTAGAAAGCATTAACCCACCCGATAATTATTTAAGTGAAAATCATTTAGAAATCGAAGATACCATCACGCACTCAGCGATGCCTATACGTCCAAAAATATTGTTTCCAACTAACTTTTATGAAAAATCATTGATTGCTTCACACCATCAAACAGATTACGGCTATTTGTTTGCTACTTATCCTTATAAAACAAGAACACGTGTCTATGATATTCATAGATTAATCAATCAATTTAAGAAAGAAGATGAAACACTCTCAATTGTCCCTTTTATTGATGGTGAAATCGAGTTATTAGAAGTAATCAATCAATTATCAAATCGATTAAATTTTCCAATCAATCAAGTATTTCATTCATTTGATTCCTCATCCCTTAATAAGATGCAAAACCCCTTTTACAAAATGACCATGATTAAAAATCAAACCAAGCTCATTCACACACAATACCTAAGTGATTGTGTTGTTGTTATTGCTAATCACGGTGATCATTTTTGGCAAATGGGCGTTGTAGGATATGAACTACTATCAAATAACATGTGTAAACGTGTCATCATGATTTTTAATCAGTTTTAATCATCAATTAAACTACGACACTTAGCCTATTATCATATTACTCTAAAGCTCGTTTTGCAGCTGCTAGTGCATGAATTTTCGTTGTGTCAAATAGCATCACATCAACATCGTGCTGTCGAATCAACAGTGGAAGTTCAGTGCATCCCAATATCACACCTTGAACATTAGGATATTGTTGAATGATGTTTACAATCTTTTCACGACTTGAATCACTTGTTATTCCATTGATCAATTCTTGATAAATAACATTATGAACCACGATTTGATCATCTTGATTTGGTACTATAACTTCAATGTTATAATTGGCAAGCATGTTTGGATACAGGTTGCTTTTAATCGTAAAAGATGTCCCTAATAATAACACTTGTTTTAGTTTTGCATCAGCAATCGCTTGTGCAACACACGGTACAATATGAAGCACCTCTAATCCACTCGATACTACAATCATAGGAGCAAGCACATGCATGGTGTTGGTGCAAATCACTAAAAAATCAGCACCTGCATTACTTAATTGGATTGCCTTCTCTGATAACATCTGTTGAAGTTGATCCCATCTTTCTTGATGTTGTAGTTGTTGAATCTTAAAGAAGTCAAATGAATACATAACAATTGAGGCAGAATGCGCATCACCTTGTGATTTAGAAATGGATTGATTGATGATGCGATAATACTCAGCAGTTGATTCCCAGCTCATTCCTCCTAGTAATCCAATGGTTTTCATCATTAATCCTCGCTTTATCCTATTATACATAACAAATTGAATCATTGAACCCAATTAGTAGGTTTTTAATGATTTTGAATCCATGGTCTGGATATGATAGCATTAAAAAGAGAAATCATTTAAGAAAGGATAATCAATGAAATCATACCGCAAAGAACTATGGTTTGAAACGACCAAACGTAGAGAATTCATCAACATCACACCTACGGTCAACACCTGCTTAAAAGAAAGCAATATCAAAGAAGGATTGGTACTTGTAAATGCGATGCATATTACAGCAAGTGTATTCATTAATGATGATGAACGTGGACTACATCAAGATTTTGAACGCTTCTTAGAACGCTTAGCTCCAGAAAAACCTCATGATCAGTATGATCATAACGGCTTTGAAGATAATGCTGATGCCCACCTTAAACGTCAAATCATGGGACGTGAAGTTGTTGTTGCCATAAGCAATGGCAAACTTGATTTTGGTCCTTGGGAACAAATATTCTATGGAGAATTTGACGGAAAACGACGTAAACGTGTGCTAGTTAAAATTATTGGAGAATAGAATACACTTGATTCAAACTTGATGAAATATCCATCAAGTTTTTTTATGACAAGAAAATCAGTTATTTTTTACAAATGTTTGTATGTAAGCTCTATCATCAAAAACATCTATTGAAACCTTGCAATATTCATGATATAACTGATTTGTGAATTATTTAACGAGGAGGACTAACCATGGGTTTGTTTGATCATGAAGCAAGGCAATTTAAATTTGATGTCTTACGTGAAGTTGCCCATAAAGCGTATCAAGGGACACTACATGCCAATGTAGATGATGAAATCGCTCATAAACTCATTCCCACACTGCGGGCTGATTTTCGTTGCTGTGTTTATAAGGAACGCGAAATCATTCGACAACGAACACGACTAGCGATGGGAAAAAGTCCATCTCATTTATCAAATGGTGTTTTTAATCCAAAACAGATTGTAAAAGTGATTGATGCAGCATGTGATGGTTGTACCATCAAACGGATTCAAATCACAGACAGTTGTCGTAAATGTATGGCAAAAAACTGTGTTTCATCATGTAGATTTGATGCCATTGTCATGGGTACCAATCGTGCAGTCATCAATTATGATCAATGCAAAGAATGTGGTGCTTGTGTCAAACAATGCCCTTTCCATGCCATTATTGAAACAGTAAGACCATGCAAGGCTTCTTGTCCTGTAGATGCAATTTCAATGGACAATGATGATTTGGCTGTCATCGATCAAGAAAGATGCATCAATTGTGCTGCTTGTCAGGCTGCATGTCCCTTTGGAGCAATTGAAGATGCCTCATGGATTGTTCCTGTTATTGAACTCATCAAGTTAGAAACACCGATGACTGCTATGATAGCCCCTTCTATTCAAGGACAATTTGATAGTGCAAGTTTGGCGCAAATCAAAGCAGGAATTAAAATGCTTGGGTTTTCTGATGTTGTCGAAGTTGCGACTGCTGCTGATACAGTTGCATGGTATGAAAAAGAAGAACTTAAAGAGAAAAAGGAAAACAATATTCCAATGACCACATCTTGCTGTCCTGCTTTTTTAAACCTCGCAAAGCAACACTATCCTGATGTTTACAATAAGAATATGTCTACATTAGCCTCCCCAATGATTGTTATGGCGCGCTATATTAAATCACAAAAACCAAATCATGGTGTCGTTTTCATTGGACCATGCGTCGCTAAAAAGCAAGAAGCGATGCAAGATTACCCATTGGCTGATGTTGATTATGTCCTTACCTATGAAGAAATTGCTGCAATGCTGGTTGCACAAAAAATATACCTGCCAGACATTAATGTTAAAAATGATGATCAAGCAAGTAATCAAGGACGATACTTTGCTTATGGCGGTGGTGTATCAAATGCACTTAAACAAGCTGGAACGGAAGAAGGTTTTACATTTACAAGTAGTTATGCAGATGGTTGTCACGAATGTAAGAAACAACTTCTTTTACTCAAACATAATCGATTATCAGTGGATCTGCTAGAAGGCATGTCATGCGTGGGTGGTTGTAGTAATGGTCCAGCTATCATAGATAATAGTAAACAAGCAAAATTAAGATTTGATCAAGAAAACAAATCAAACTTACTCACGATAGAGAAGACACGTGATACATTTGATTTTTCTAACATCAATTTACATCGAGAATACAAAGGAGAAAGCTAATGATTGTCATTGAAATATGTTTAGGTAGCTCATGTTATGTTAAAGGAGCAAACCAAGTTGTTGAATCAGTAAAGCAATGCATAAAGAAAAATGATTGGACAAATTTTGTTGTACTCAAAGGTGCATTTTGTATGGGTAACTGTTCCAATGGATTGGGATTACGTATTAACAATGAAATCATTCATGATTGTTCGCTAACAAATTTAGTTGAAACAATAGAGCGAGCCATTAGGAAAAGTTTGACATGAGTTATATTGAACTCCAAGAAAACAATTGCAAGCACTGTCATCATTGTGTTCGAAGCTGTCCAACTAAATCAATTGCTTTTGCAAGTGGTGATCCTGTCATAGTTGAACAAGAATGCATATTGTGTGGCCAGTGCTATGTTGTATGCCCACACAATGCAAAGTCAGTTGCAAGTGATTATTCACTTGTAAAACATTGGCTTTCAACCAATCAACGTGTCCACTTGAGCTTGGCACCTAGTTTTGTTGCACTATTAAACACAGAAAGTGAATACAAAGATCATTTATTGAATCTAGGTTTTACCAGTGTACAAGAAACCTCACTGGGTGCAGTTGAAGTCTCCGGCTCATATCGTGAGTTATGTCAAGACAATACGATGGAAAACATTATCACCACTTGTTGTCCTGTTGTCGTTTCACTAATAGAGACTCGTTTTCCACAACTTGTTTCACAACTAGCACCCGTAATGTCTCCCATGCGCACGCATGCCAAAATGATTAAAGCAGAATACCCTCAAGACAAAGTTGTCTTTTTAGGACCATGCATTGCAAAGATTAAAGAAGCGCATGATACCAGTGAAGTTGATGGTGTTATCACATTTGAAGATATCATCGTTTTATCACAATCAACATCATCAAACCATTTTTTTACAAGTGAGTTTAAAAATGATCTTGCACGAATCTATCCGGCAACAGGTGGTATTATTGCCACAATGGTTGGTGGTGAACATCACTATCAAACCATGCATGTCGATGGGATTGATCAAGTCATTGATTGTTGTCATGCCATCATGGATCATCAGATTGAGAATGTTTTTATTGAGATGTCAGCATGTGTTGGTTCTTGCTTAGGTGGGCCACTACTTCAAAATAGTGCTTTGACAAAATGGAAAGCAAGACAAATTCTAACACATCAAATTAAACAACAACATTGGATACCAACTCCTAGTAATCAAAGTTATGAATTTCATTATCAACCAAAAGCACAAATTAAAGCACACTTTAGTGATGCAAGTATCAAAGAAGTATTAACAAGCCTTGGTAAGTATTTAGACAAGGATCATCTCAATTGTGGTGCGTGTGGTTATAACACATGTAAAGAAAAAGCAATTGGTGTTTTAGAGGGTAAAGCAGATCCTTTGCTATGTTTACCATATGCTCTTGAACAAGCAAAATCGATGTCACATTTGATTATTGAACACACACCCAACGGAATATTGGTTATTGATAACCAATTAAAAGTCATTGAAGCCAATCCTGCAGCTTTACGATACTTAAAGCTTGAAAAAGGTCATCATTTTGATATTCATGTGAATCAATTATTCCATGATGATTATATATCAACTCAGATTCAGCAATTAGATGAAGTGGTTTATTTTATAAGAGATTATCCTCAGTTTAGCCGAACCTTTGATCATGCTTGTATTCCAATTAAAAAACAGAATATCATCGTCATCATTTTAATGGATTTGACAGATAAGATCTCAAAAGAAAAACAACTAAAAGAATATAGAAGCCAAATCATGACCATCACACAACATGTGATTGATGAACAAATGCAAACGGTTCAAGAAATCGCAAGTTTACTTGGAGAAACAACAGCAAAAAGTAAGATTGCGCTTGTCAAGTTAAAGAAAAGCCTTGAGGATGATTTGCTATGAAAGTTGCTGTTGATGCATACCATCAATCACTAAATAAATATCAAGAGGAACTATGTGGTGATCGCGTTGTGATGACATTTACCGATCAATCTTATATATGTGTGCTTGCTGATGGATTAGGTAGTGGTGTTAAAGCAAATATTCTAGCCACTCTCACAGCTACAATACTCAATGAATTGCTGATCAGTGATATCAATCTTGATGAAGCGATTGAAACACTGACAGCGACACTACCTGAATGTCAAGAACGTAAAATTGCTTATTCTACCTTCTCTGTTTGCAAAATTGATGAAGATGGTAAGACCACCATCATTGAATTTGACAATCCCAAAGCCATTATCATGAGTCAAGACAAACAAGTTTATCTTGACCGACAAGAAAGAAAATATCAAAATCGAACCGTTTATCTCTCATCAATCCAACTAAAACCAGATGATTATGTGGTCTTGGTTTCAGATGGTGTCATTCATGCAGGACTTGGTCATACATTAAACTTCGGTTGGCAACGACAAGATGTTGTTAAACATTTAGCTAATAACCAATCGCATAATCATACGGCTCAAATAATTGGTGATGATTTAATTCAAACAGTAAGTAATCTTTATGAGCATCAAGCAAAAGATGATGCCACAGTCGTTGTTTCTAAAGTCATCACACGTCATCGTTCAGTGGTGATGGTTGGTCCACCTAAAGATATAACACAAGACCATATCAAAATTCTTACTCTTAAAAAAGCAACGGGTAAAAAAATCGTATGTGGCGGTACAACAGCACAAATTGTGGCAAAGCACTTAAACCAGAGAATCACGATGGATGATACACTCAGTGTCAATAATGATTTACCACCGACTGCTTATATTGATGGTCTCGATCTAGTCACCGAAGGTATTCTCACCCTTGGTCGAGTTGTTGATTTATTAGTTGAAGCCTCGACAAATAAAGTTCAAAAAGACCGACTCTGTACTAGTGCACCAACCGATGGAGCTCATCGGCTTGTCCAAATTCTACTCAATGATTGTACTGAAATCCTGTTTTTGGTTGGTCTAGCAGATAATCCTGCTCATAGCCAACTTGCACACGCACTATCTGTGAACATGAAATCACGACTAGTATCTCGCATTGCACGTTATTTAAAGCAGTTTGGAAAAATTGTAACGATTATTGAAGCTTAAAACTCAGCTAAAAAACTGAGTTTTTTTAATTTATAATAAAAATTAATTTTCCTATTGCTCATGACGTTACGTAACGTGTTAGTATATACGTGAGGTAATGATATGACTAAACAAAAACAGTGGTTAACCGTGGGAGATATGGCAAAAAAAATGAATGTTTCCATTCGAACGATTCAATACTATGATCAGATGGGATTACTACCTCCCTCTGGATACACAGAAGGTGGACGCAGACTTTATTCCATGGAAGATTATGTTATTTTCCATCAAATCATAAGCTTAAAAGACCTTGGTTTCTCACTTAAAGAAATTAAAAGTAAACTAATTCCAGCGACAAATCTTGAGGAAATTGATGATTACCTAAAAAACCAAGAAGCACAGCTACAGCAAGAAATCAAAACATTAAAACAAAAGAAAACAGTCATTAGCAAATTCAGAGAAGAGATGAAACAGATTAATCATTTAGATTGGGATCTATTTGTTGAGATTCTATCAATGCTTCGAAGTAATGATGAACACTATTGGATTGTGAAGCATTTTGACAAAGATGTTTATGAGAGAATAAAAGAGCAACATCAAAAAAAGCAAGGCGAGAAGTTCCTTAAGCGGATGATTGGTTATTGTGATCGAGCACTTGAACTTAAAAATGATAACATTCCAACAGATCACACATTAGCATATCAACTGGCGACTTCATGGTGGAATGCACTGATGGAGTTTACAGATGGCGATATGGAAATGATTCAACAAATGTCAAAACTGTCCAAACACCATGATTATCAACAAACAATCATGATGTCAAAATTCAAACATGTTGAGACATACATAACACAAGCACTGCAGCATTTATTCGATAACAACACACTTTCAATAAACAAGGAGGAAGATTATGATTCAAGTCAGTAATTTAAACAAACACTACGGCCAAGTACAAGTCTTAAAAAACGTGTCATTTATGGTACATGAAGGTGAAATCTTCGGTTTACTTGGTCCCAATGGAGCAGGAAAAACAACAACACTAGAATGCATCGAAGGACTACGCTCTTATCAAGAAGGTAAAATCTCTGTTGATGGATTAAGTCCACATGATGCAATTAAAGAAAAGATCATGGGAATTCAACTACAATCATCTTCTTTACCAGCAAATATTAGTGCCAAAGATGCCATGACACTCTTTTGTAAATGGAATCATATACAACCAAGATTAGACTTATTAACTACTTTTGGTTTTGATGGTATGTTTTCTAAAACATACAAGTCGATGTCTACTGGTCAAAAAAGAAGGTTACACCTAGCCTTAGCATTAGCACATAATCCAAAGGTTATCTTTTTAGATGAACCTACAGCAGGATTGGATGTGGAAGCACGTGTGGCTTTACATCAAGAACTAAGAAGACTCAAAGAACAAGGAAAAACCATGGTATTAGCTTCACATGATATGAGTGAAGTCTATGATTTATGTGATCGTATAGGAATTTTAGTCAACGGTGAAATCAAGAAAATTGGGACTCCTGATGAAATCATTTTTGAGGTCGAACGTGAGACAATCATCAAAGCAAAAATTGATGGTTTGATTGATTTATCACCATTAAACCACTTGAACCCATCACCACATAAAAATGGATACATACAATTCAAGTGTCATGATTTAGCGGAAACACTAGAGTCGCTATTAGCAACCATTAAGTTTCATCACTATCGATTAATTGATTTAAGCGTGGAAAAACCAACACTTGAAGAGCGATTTATAGAAATTGCCAAAAAGGAAGACTAACATGAAAGCATTTGGCTATACACTTTACTTAAAAACAAAACTAGACTTTAAAAACTCAGATATTTTGATTACCAACTATCTTGTTCCACTTATTTTCTTTGGTGTAATGGGTGTCGTCTTTACATCCATCATGCCAGAATCTAAAGAAACACTTATTCCAAGTATGACAATATTTGCTGTGACAATGGGTGCACTAATTGGAATTCCTGCATCCGTATCTGAATACTTTAAAAACGATTTGAGAAAATCCTTTCGAAGTGCTGGTGTACCGATGTCAATCATTGTCCTTACTAGCATTCTATCAGGATTTGTCAATCTATCAATTGTGAGTGTTGTGATATACATCGTTGCTCCATTAGCATTTGATGCCAGTCTCCCCACAAACATTGCACTTTATTTATTCTCATTTGGAATCTTCAATCTTACGACTATTCTAATTGGTATCCTCATTGGGCTGATAGCAAAAAACAGCTCGCAACTAACCATCATTTCACAAGTGATTTTCCTTCCTTCAATGATGTTATCAGGCATTATGTTTCCATCTGATATGCTACCAAATATACTGCAATATGTTGGCTACGCACTTCCTGCTAGCCATGCCATGAACTTGATGGCTAATCATACAATGCAAATACAGCCCTTACTATTTCTCATAGGATTTATTTTGATCATTAGTATCCTAATTTCATTCAGATTGAGACAACTAAAATATGAAGATCAACGATAAAAACAACCCACACAAAATTGTGTGGGTTGTTTTATCCTAGTGCAACATCCAAGAACATCATGATTGCAAAGCCAATCATAAAACCAATTGTTGCAATATCCGTTTCATTTTCTTGTTGGGCTTCAGGAATAATTTCTTCAACCACAACATAAACCATGGCACCTGCTGCAAATGATAATGCATATGGTAATAGCGGTAGCATTGACAAGACAAGTAATGCACCCACCACACCTGCAACTGGTTCAACCAAAGCAGATGCTTGCCCATATAGAAAACTTTTAAAGCGACTCATCCCTTCTCTTCTTAAAGGAATTGATACTGCAGCACCTTCTGGAAAATTTTGTAATCCAATTCCAATCGCCAAAGCGATGGCTCCAAGTAGCGTTGCACCTGGAAATCCAGAAGCAACAGCAGCAAAAGCAACCCCAACTGCTAAACCTTCTGGAATATTGTGTAAAGTGATGGCAAGCACCAACAACACAGAACGCTGTAAGCTTGTTTTAGGACCTTCACTTTTCAATGCACCAATGTGCATATGGGGTAATAATTTATCAACCGCCCACAAAAAAACACCTCCAAGTAAAAAACCACTAACAGCAGGAATCCAACCAGCAACTCCTGATTCTTCTGCCATGATAATTGCAGGATTTAACAATGACCAAAAACTAGCAGCAATCATAACACCAGCAGCAAACCCTAACATGCCATTTAAAACCTTGCGGTTAATGGCCTTAAAGAAAAATACCATGGCCGCACCAAGTGCTGTTACCATCCAGGTGAACATCGTTGCTATAAAAGCTTGTAAAACAGGATTTAACTGCGAAAACCATGCAAACATATCGCTCATATTATTGTCCTTTTACCTTTACTATAAAATTATTACTTATTCTCAAATACAATCTGTCCATTGACCATAGTTTTCTCAATATTAACCGTTAGTATTTCTGATGAATCAATTTCAAAAATATTTTTAGATAATACCACACAATCAGCCATATACCCTGGAAGCAAACGTCCTTTTTTTAGTTCTTCAAAACTTGCATAAGCGCTACCTATTGTATAATGGTCAATTGCTTGTTGGATGGAAACTCTCTGGTTAGGATAGAATCCATCTTCTGGATATCCTGATAAATCTTGCCGATTAACCGCACAATGAATGCAATTGATTACATCAAATGGTTCGACAGGTGCATCAGTTCCATATGCAACATGTAATCCTAGTTGATCCATTGTAGCAAATGCATAAGAAGTGCTTGCAAGTGCACTTCCGACACGCTGCTTTACAATATGCAAATCATAATGCAAAAAGATAGGTTGCAAATAAGCCATGATGTCTTTTTTGGCAAAACGCTTGAGTAAATCATCATCTGTAATCTGACAATGAATGATTCCATGACGTAATTCATTATCATGATCAATGACTTTTTCAAAACTTTGAAGCACACAATCAATTGCACCATCACCAATGGCATGAATCGCCACTTGCACATTATGGTTTTGTGCGGTGCTGACATAGTCATCAATTTCCTTTTGAGACATTGTAAGTATGCCAACTGTTGATTGATCATCGTGATAGGGTTGTCTCATGTATGCTGTTCTTGCCCCTAAAGAACCATCCGTAAATAACTTTAAAGGACCATAGCGATTAAAGTCATTTGAAGATTTATCATAACCTTCTGCAATGCGTTGTTTAAATGTTTTTAAATTAGTAAAGCAAATTTGATGATAAATACGTACGGTTGGATTATCGTTTGCATACTCTCGATATGCTTCTTCAACAAAACTTGCATCTGGTCCGCCAATCAATAAGTCATTGGTTTGCACTGATGTAATCCCACAAGCATTTGCTGCTTTGGATACTTGTTTAAGTTTTGATAAGACATCTTTCACGGTCATTGGTGTCTTTAATACATCAAGTAGCTTGACTGCATTTTCACTTAATACACCAGTTAATTCTTGATGTTTATCTAACTCAATTGCACCACCCTCTACGCTTGTTTTACAGGTGATATTGGCAAGTTCTAATGCCTTCGAGTTTGCGCTGACAACGTGCCCGCAAGCACGTGCAAACACAATGGGTATTTCAGTTGAAATCTGATCTAAATCTGTTTTTAAAACAAGTCGTTGTTCCAATTCGAAATAATCTTGATTCCATCCACGACCCCACAATAATCCTTGGTGGTTGGGATTTGATTGTAAGAAATCTTGTCCCCGAACAATCACTTCATCAACTGATTTTGCATTGAACAAATCTACCGATTGTAATGCTACAGCAGTCATATAAAAATGAAGATGACAATCATTAAACCCAGGCACAACTGTTTTTCCCTTTAAATCCAACAACTCGCTTTGCTCATTTGCATAAGTAAGTGCATCTTCATCGTTCCCTACAAACACAATTACACCATTTTCAATGACCATTGCTTTTTTAAATGTATCTTTTTCAACATAGATATTTCCATTATATAAAATCTTAGTCATGTTCATCATCCTTTGCTGTCTCTAATCTATCTCATTATAACTGATTGCTAACATGTTAAGGTATACTTGAGAAAATTGTGGATTAATTGCTTCTCTGATACCACTTTCTGATTGGTCACAAGCAAACGTAACAATCGATAAAAACCCACACGATTAATTCTGTGGTTCTTTGTATATGAGGTTAAAGTCTTCAAATAAAACTAATAAATCTTCACTAAACTCATACCCAAGTTGTTTGCCTTCTTCCTCAAAAAATCGTTGATGACCTTTTTGCCACGACTCTAATGAATCATCTTCACCTTCACGCTTGCAAATTTCATACGTCATTTCTCGATATGGTAAAACAGTTAGTGCTGTTGTTTGAATGACACAACGTGGGTTACCATCCCAATCAGTGACAATATGTAAATCGCCAACCTTTGGCAATGGTTCATTTTCTATTTCAAATGATTTTAAACTGCTAGCAGTTGCTTTTTTTTGTCCTGAAAGTACCAGTTCTAATAATTCATGAGCCAGATGCTCATTTAACTCAAAATGAAAAACACTAAGATATCTTGTCTTAAAATCATGATTTGCTGCTTTGATAAACCGCATCCAAAATGCGTTGATTTGTTCTGGTTGCTTTATGTCCATGATGGTTCCTCTTCTTATCAATTAAATTATCATTTTGTTGATATTGCTTGTACAAAGCGTTTCGTGATTTGTTGTGGTCGTGTGATTGCTCCACCGACAACTGCTGAATATGCACCTAAGTAAAAAACTCGCGCTAGCTCTTGTGGTGTGTTGATTTTTCCTTCAGCAATTAATGGAATATCTAAGTCTTTTGATAGACGTTTGATTAAGTCAAAATCTGGTCCATCAATTGTTTTAGAGTATGTTGTATACCCACATAAAGTAGTTGATACACAGTCTGCTTTGTATGTTTGAGCAGTGATGGCTTCTTCATAATTTGAAACATCTGCCATGACTAATACATGATGTTGATGTATATGTTCAATCAAATCTTTTAGTGATTCATCATTTGGTCGCTTACGATTGGTTGCATCAAGAGCAATCATGTCACAACCTGTTTGAATTAATTCATTAATTTCAAATAAGGTTGGTGTGATATAAATCTCAGAATCATCATAGTTACGTTTGATAATACCAATCACGGGTAATCCAGTGACTTTTTTGATTTCAATAATGTCCTGTACCCCTTGTGCCCTAATAGCAACCGCGCCACCTTCTTTTGCAGCAATTGCCATTCTCCCCATAATAAATGAGCTGTGTAAAGGTTCTTCTTCAAGAGCTTGACATGACACAATTAACTGACCTTTTATTTTCTCTAACATTCTTACTCTCCTTTGTTCTTTCGTCTAATTTTCTTTAAAACCAAGGATAATCTTCCCTCATTTCCCATAACAATACGACGATAGTTTGGTAAATGCATCCAAATGCTAAGTAGTGCCCCAGCTATCGATATTATAATAGGTATCATCCCTAAATCATAAACCATCGTTAATCCAATGACATACAAAGCCAAAAACAGTGCACTCACTGAAACAAAATCAGTAATTAGAGTGATTCCAATCACGACTAAAATACCAACAATTCCAAACCAAGGATTAAAACCCATGAGTATTCCAATTAAGGTTGCGGTTCCTTTGCCACCTTTGAACTTCATAAAAAAAGGAAAAATGTGACCCAACATCGCACTGTACCCAGCAACATATAAAAGGACTGCCCCCTCTGTGTTAAAACCAAGCTCATAAATCGCTTTGACAATCAAAATTGTGACTAGACCTTTCGCCACATCAATGGTGGCTACAGCTAAGCCAAATTTCCATCCAATGGAATCGATTGCATTTGAAGCACCCGCATTACCATGTCCTAACTTTCGTATGTCAACTTTATAGATGAGTCGACCAAGAATATACGATGCTTGAATATTCCCCATAAGATACCCAAACACCATCACAAACAGTAGATCTTTCATTTTCTTTTCCCCTAACACTGTCATTATATCACTAGTAAAAAGAAATTTGATTGTATTTTTAACTTGAAAATATCTTAAAAACCATTGAGAATAGAATAAGAACACAAAGGAGAAACAGATGTCATCAAATCAAAAACCACTTATACGAGAAACCACCAAAGCCGATGTTTCTTTAATCCTTCAATTAATTAAAGAACTTGCTAAATATGAAAAATTAGCTAATGAGGTTGTTGCTACAGAAAGTATATTATCAGAGTCTTTATTTGTGAATAAACATGCTGAAGCTTTCATTATAGAAGTTAATCAACAACCGATTGGGTTTGCAATCATTTATCACAATTTTTCTTCATTCTTAGGAAAAGCTGGACTATATTTAGAAGATATTTATATCAAGCCTGAGTTTAGACATCTTGGCTATGGCAAACAAATGCTGAAGTTTTTAGCACATCTTGCTACATCACGTGGATGTGAGCGAATTGAATGGTCTGTGTTGAACTGGAATGAATCGTCTATTAAATTCTATCAAAAAATAGGAGCACTTCCAATGAATGAATGGACAACATATCGCCTACATCGAAAAGAAATAAATAATCTCAAAAAATAACACATCAAATTGATG
>CAYGIY010000011.1:0-17972 GCA_964350055.1 uncultured Erysipelothrix sp. | reverse complement strand
GTATAGTGGTATACAAATATTTATCATATGTTTATGATATGATATTTGATACAATAATAGCAATGAAAGGAGAATGCTGATTGTTTTCTTTAAGGATGCCAAAGGGATTTAGTAAGGTTGTTCATGCACTTGTTTTGTTATTGAGCTTTTTTGGTGCACTGATGGTCACAAGTGCAGGCATGAACCTTAATGCTTCATGGAATATGATTGCCTTTTCATTTGTCAGACAAGTGATGTTTATTGTCATTGGGTATATTCTCATGGTTTTTGCAGCACGCTTTGGTCGCTTGTCTTTTTTGAAGCGATATATTTTCCCGCTTGCAATATTCACAGTTATCATTCTCCTTGTTCCTTTGATGTTTCCTGCTCGTGGTGGGGCACAAGCATGGATTTCAATCCCTTTTGTTGGGATGACGATTCAACCAAGTGAATTTGCTAAAATCGTGGTTATTTTGCTTTTTGCAATTTATATGGGAGATATCAACACAAATCAAAAAAGTGCACTTGAGATTATCAAAGTGCCAGCAAGTTTTACTTTAATCTATACCTTTATCATCATTGTTTTACAGTCTGATTTGGGAACGGGAGTTATTTTATTTGCATTGGGATGGTTTTTGTTTTTAATTCCATCGATTCCTTCTTTAAGAACAACAAAGATTGTCTTTAGTCTTTTGACAATTATTTTGTTTGCAGGTGTCATCTGGGTACTGACCCCGACAGGTTTAGAGTTTGTCAATCGTTTACCTTTGAGCACATATCAATTGAATCGTTTCAATGATATGGCGAATCCTTTTATTAATCGATATGAATCATCGTTTCAATTATTTAATAGTCTTATTGCATTTGTTAAAGGGAATTGGTGGGGGATTGGTTTAGGGAAATCAGTTCAAAAACTTGGTTATTTACCTGTTGCTGATTCTGATTATATTTTAGCTATTATCGTTGAAGAAATTGGTATTCTAGGGTTTATCATCATCTTTTTTGGTTATCTAGTGCTCTTATTTTCATTGCTTACAAAAGCAATGAAAGTAAAAACAGAAAAGGGAAAAATGATTGTGTTTGGTGCAGCGTTGTATTTGATGCTTCATTTTATACTAAATGTGGGTGGTGTCACAGCCATGATTCCTTTAACTGGGGTGCCATTACTTATGATTTCTTCAGGTGGGTCGAGTCAGTTGGCAATCATGATCGCAATTGGAATTGCTCAAGGTGTAATAGCGCGTGAGTGTCCAAAAGAAAAAGCACAATCATGAGAATTATCGCTGGGAAATATCGAGGCAGTCGATTAGTGGCACCTCATTTAAATACACGACCAAGTAGTGATCGACTTAAAGAGTCATTGTTTAACACACTTATGCAATCTTGTAATCATCAAATATGGCTTGACTTGTTTGCTGGAAGTGGTGCGATTGCTTTAGAGGCACTATCAAGAGGCGCATCATTTGTGGTGATGAATGATCAATCTTTCGCAGCTATATCGGCGATCAAACAAAATGTAAAAAAGCTAAATGTTAAATCTAAGTGCATGATTCTAAATCTAAGTAGTATTCAAGCTGTGCAGTTACTAAACCAACAGAAGCGATCATTTGATGTTATTTTTTGTGATCCTCCATATGATTTGGATATTCAAGATGTTTTAAATGAAATTATGACTTCTTTTTTAATCTCTGACCATACCAAAATAATTATAGAACAAGCAAAAGAGCATAAAGAATACGTATTACCAACAGAATTTGTTAATATAAAGGAGCGAGTAGTGGGTCGTTCAGTGTATCGTATTTACGAAAAACAAGGAGAAACACAATGAAAAAAGCCATGTATCCTGGGACATTTGATCCTTTGACGATAGGACACTTGGATGTGATTAAACGATCATCAGCTTTATTTGATCATGTGTATGTTGTCATTATGGAAAACAAAAATAAAATGGTAACATTTAGTGCTGATGAGCGTTTGGACATGATTTTAAAAGTCATAGATTGTTATGATAATGTCAGTGCAATGATTGGTGAAGGATTAACAGTTGATTATGCAACAAAAGTTGGTGCAAGTATTTTAATCCGTGGAATTCGAGCTGTTATGGATTATGAGTATGAACTTCAACAAGCAACAGCAAACATGATACTCAAGCCGGAAATTGAAACGGTGTTTTTACTAACACGTCCTGAGTTTTCGTTTATGTCATCAAGTGCCGTTAAAGAGATTGCTCGAAATCATGGCAATCTTTCTCAATTTGTACCAGATCAGGTATTGGAGGACGTAAAAGCAAAATTTAAGTAGTCATTATTGAAGTGTTTAAGGCATTCATATGATATTCTGTTTACAGGTGAACATTATGAACAATAAATACAAAGATAAAGCATATTTAAAACAAGTACTCGATCCTTTAGCTTATCGTGTCACTCAAGAAAATGGCACAGAACATCCTTATTCATCAAAATATGATCGATTTGATCAAAAAGGGATTTATGTCGATGTTGTGTCAAATGAACCATTATTTAGTTCTACTGATAAGTATGATGCTGGATGTGGTTGGCCATCATTTACAAAACCAATCACACCATTAGCAGAAATCAAAGATCATACACAGGGTATGATACGTGTTGAAGTGAGAAGCAAAGAAGCAGATTCCCATTTAGGTCATGTGTTTCAAGA
This sequence comes from uncultured Erysipelothrix sp., assembly GCA_964350055.1. Lineage (GTDB taxonomy): Bacteria > Bacillota_I > Bacilli_A > Erysipelotrichales > Erysipelotrichaceae > UBA6182. Next base: position 15,317 of record CAYGIY010000011.1, on the reverse strand, counting down.
TGGTCCAATCAGCAAAGGTGGACTACGATACTGCATCAATGGTGCTGCTTTAAGGTTTATCCCTAAAGAAGATTTAGAAAAAGAAGGATTTGGGGCTTATCTTGAATTATTCAAGTAAACAATCGCAATGTTGCGATTTTTTGTTTGTTCTTTAATAAGCACCCTAACCACCATCTACCAAGATTACTTTACCGCTGATAAAGGATGATTCTTCACTGCATAAGTACAATGCCAGTGATGCAATTTCTTCTGGTTGACTACTTCTTGGATTGGTACTCATACCAGCCATTGCTTTTTCACTTTTAAATTCACTCGGATTGTCCGTTTGTATTTCCAATATTGGTTTCAACACCACCAGGTAAGATTGCATTTACACATATGCCTTCTTTAGCATACATGTAACCTGCATTTTTAGTCATACCGGTAACAGCATGTTTACTGGCAGTATATGCAAATCCAGCCCTTAAACCAAAGACACTAGCTGCCAATCCAATATTTAGGATGACACCTTCTTTATTCTTAAAAATAGTGGCATGATTTTTCGCATAGCCCGCATGACTCCGTTTGTATTTACGTCAAACACGCGATTCCATGTATCATCATCTTATTCATGAATCGATAATAAATTATCCATAATACCAACATTATTTACTTGTATATCGACAGTGTTATAGTGCTGAATCGTTTGATTAACAAGTTGTTGAATATCTTCTTAATTTGTGACGTTTGCTGCGAGTGCAAATGCATCACTATCATTTTCTTTAATTGTATCCACTACTAATTGTACAGTATCTTGTTTTTAATCTGATACCGCTACTTTGGCACCTTCTTTGGCGAATAATATCGCAATTGCACGGTCCATACCCCTGGCAGTACCTGTTACAATTGCAACTTTGTTGTTTAATCGCTTTACATTGATACTTCCTAATGACACCCTAACATAGATTATTGATGGATTCGAATATACTGATTTTAAAAAAGTAAGCTTAGTTTGCTTACTTTTGATAAATAAAACTCAAATGTCTTCCAGTGACTGGGAATCTTCTAAAGCAGAAGTATTTGTCTGGGTTGTCGAATGTGCATTCATGGATGATTGTGATATTTTTGTCTAAAACGCCATGTTTGTTTAGTTGATACCTGTTCATACCGACAGCATCCATAAACGCTAAATCATCTTTTTTAAAGTCTAAATAAGGCAATAATTCTGGACTTTTTTCTTTGACTAAACAAATCACATCCATTTTTACTTCAAAATTTGCTTGGCTAAGTGATGGACCAATGTAAGCATAAATATCATTAGGATCGCACTGTTCATGCTCAATCCAATGGTGTACGAGTTTGGATGTTATCTGCTTAATTGTTCCTGCCCATCCAGCATGAATCGCGCCAACTAAGTTTTTAGAAGGGCAATATAGTAAAACCGGCACACAATCGGCATGAAATATGGCTATGGCAATGTTAGGTTCATCGGTATAAAGTGCATCAACATCAAAGATGCTGTTGGCTTCATTAAAGGCACCTTTACCAATGTCTTTACTTGTTACTTTATAAAAATGATCACTATGTGTAATCTTTGGGAATACCCATTGTGTCAGTGGCACCTTAATTTCATTAGCAATGATTTCACGGTTTTTTCTAACATTGTCAGGGTCATCAGCCACATATAATCCGACATTTAAGCTATCATATGGTGGTTGACTGACACCACCCATACGTAAACTAGTGCCTGCAATAATTTTTTTGTCTATGTTCCAATATAAAATTGACACGTTAATCACCTCATGTCTATTATAGCAAATCATAGAAAAAACCAAAAATGAATTGAAATACGGTTTCTAACTCTGTTTTAAAAAGAAGAAAGTATTTAGTGATTTTATCGTTGATTGACTCTATGATTGACTCTATTTAGCACTTGTTAGTTGACAGTGCTAAACAGTTTGTTTATAATGTTAGCAGAGTTAAAAACTCAGTGCTAAAACAGGTGATGATATGTTAAGTGAACGCAAAATTAAAATATTCAAAGCAATCGTCGAAGAGTTTATTCAAAGTGCTGAACCAGTGGGTTCAAAGACATTGCTTGAGAAGTATGAACTTAACTTTTCGTCGGCAACGATTAGAAATGAAATGGTGGAGCTTGAATCTATGGGATTGCTTGAAAAAACGCACACATCAAGTGGGCGGATCCCTTCGACAAAAGGCTATCATTTTTATGTCGAACATTTGATGGAAGACAAACAAGATGAACGAATTGAGTACGCTCTTTCTCAAGTTTTCACTGATCGCCGCTTAAACATTCAAGAAATAATCAAGCGAAGCTGTGATATTTTATCGCAAATGACCAATCTCACCACCATTGTTTTAGGAGTTGACTCGAATGTTCAACGGTTGGCCTTAATTCAACTCATTCCATTGAGTAATCGTAGCGCAATGGCAGTATTTGAAACAACCGAAGGGCATAGTGAAAGTAGAATCTTTAATTTTGATGATGATGTTTCAGTCAATGAAATCCAAACGTGTTGTAATCTTCTCAATGAACGATTAATTGGGACACCTTTGAATGAGATTATTGAGAAAATGACAATTATTCGTCCGATACTGGCTAAGAAGATTGCTCACTATGAAATTCTCTTTGAAGCATTTATCAATGCATTTTTACGATTTGCTGCTGATAATATGTATTATAGTGGTCAAAGCAATTTGATGAATCAGCCTGAATTTGCTGATGTTGAAAAACTAAAGCAAGTGATGAAGCTATTAGAAAATAGTGCGTTGTGGCGAAGTATTGGCTACAACAAAGGTGATCTATTGCTACAAAAAGATGATCAAGCACGATTGATTTGGATGGATGATATGGCTGTGGTTTCATCAAATATTAAAATTAAAGATCAAGATAGTGGACAGTTGATGGTGTTAGGACCAAGTCGTATGGAATATGATCGCATCCTATCCATGATGAAAACTTTGACGAAAGCCATCGAACAAATTTATGGAAAGGACAATGACGATGAGTAAGCAAACAAAAAAGAAGTCTAACGAAATGTCAGAAGAAACGATAACACAAGAAGAACAGCTAGAAGTTGAACAGCTGAGCGAACTTGAACAAGCGTATCAGACCATTTCTAACTTGCAGAAGCAGCTTGATGAAAGCAAAAACGAGTATTTGAAAGCTTATGCAGATACTCAAAATATTCGAAAACGACTCATGGCAGACTTTGAGAATAAAAGCAAATTTGCCATCAAATCATTTGCACTTGATATTTTAGCAGTGATTGACAATTTACAGCGAGCATTAGCAGATCAAAACCAAGATCTAGAATCTTGGCGTAAAGGCATCGAAATGATTCACCAACAATTAATCGAGGCATTAGAAAAAGAAGGTGTCAGTAAAATTGATGCACAAGGTGAAGTGTTTGATCCCAATATGCACCATGCAATCGCAACTGAAGAAACAGAAACAGTAGAACCCAATACCGTGGTCGAAGTGTTTCAAAATGGATATATGATTAAAGATAAACTATTAAGACCTAGTGTTGTCAAAGTAAGTGAAAGGAAAAGTGAAGAAGAATGAGTAAAATTATTGGAATCGATTTAGGAACAACGAATTCCTGCGTCGCAGTTTTAGAAGGTAAAGATGTTGAGGTTATAACAAACCCAGAAGGAAATCGCACCACACCATCAGTAGTTGCATTTAAAAATGGTGAGCGTGTCGTTGGTGAAGCTGCCAAACGACAAGTGGTGACAAACAAAGAATCAGTATTGTCTATCAAGCGTCATATGGGCACTGATCATAAAGTGACATTAGAAGGTAAGGATTATACACCACAAGAAATTTCTGCCATGATCTTGCAGTACATTAAAAATTATGCGGAAGATTATCTTGGAGAAAAAGTAACGCGTGCCGTTATTACTGTACCTGCCTATTTTAATGATGCCCAACGTCAAGCGACCAAAGATGCTGGTAAGATTGCTGGATTAGAAGTTGAACGTATCATTAATGAACCAACGGCAGCTGCATTAGCTTTTGGAATAGATAAAACTGACAAAGAACAAAAAGTATTAGTCTATGATTTAGGTGGTGGAACATTTGATGTTTCAATCCTTGAATTAGCAGAAGGCACATTTGAAGTATTATCAACATCAGGTGATAACAAACTTGGTGGTGATGACTTTGATGATGTTGTTGTGGATTGGTTAGCAGAAAACTTTAAAAAAGAGAATGCGATTGACTTAAAATCAGATCGCATGGCATTACAACGTCTAAAAGAAGCTTCTGAAAAAGCGAAGAAAGAATTATCTTCAACTGTACAAACTCAGATTTCTTTACCATTTATTTCTGCTGGTGCTTCTGGTCCATTGCATTTAGAAGCAACACTTACACGTTCAAAATTTGAAGATATGACTCATCACTTGCTGCAACGTACAGTTCAACCTGTTCGCCAAGCATTAAAAGATTCTGGATTAACTAAAAATGATATTCATCATGTATTATTAGTTGGTGGATCAACTCGTATGCCAGCTGTTGTTGAGTTAATCAAAAAAGAACTAGGTAAAGAACCAAATAAATCTGTCAATCCTGATGAAGTTGTGGCAATTGGTGCTGCTATTCAAGGTGGCGTCATCGCCGGAGATGTTAAAGATGTGTTGTTATTAGATGTGACACCTTTATCACTTGGTATTGAAACCATGGGTGGTGTGATGACAGTTCTTATTGAAAGAAACACAACAATCCCAACATCAAAGAGTCAAGTATTTTCCACTGCTGCTGATAATCAACCAGCCGTTGACATCCATGTTCTTCAAGGAGAACGGCCAATGGTAGCTGATAATAAATCATTAGGTATGTTCAAGCTTGATGGAATTGCGGTAGCACCACGTGGTGTACCTCAAATTGAAGTGACCTTTGATATTGATGTCAATGGAATTGTCAATGTATCGGCACTTGATAAAGGAACAAACAAAAAGCAATCCATTACCATCACCAATTCATCTGGCTTAAGTGATGATGAAATTGACCGCATGGTTAAAGAAGCTGAAGAAAACAAAGCAGTGGATGCAAAGCGTAAAGAAGAAGTTGAACTAAAGAATAAAGCTGAGCAATTCATTCATCAAATCAACAAGTCATTAGAAGATGAAAATGTAAATGTAAGTGAAGAACAAAAAGCAGAAGTAACCAAGCTTCGTGATGAAATGCAAGAAGCTATGGATAATAACCAATTTGATGTATTAAAGGAAAAACTAGATGCATTGGAAAAAGCTGCACATTCAATGAGTGAAGCAATGTATCAACAACAAGAAGAACAAGCACAACAACCACAAGAAGACAATGACGACAACGTCGTTGATGCAGATTTTACTGAGAAGAATGAATCGTAGGATTTTAATGGGTCAGAATAAAGATTGCGGAGGAATATATGGCAAATAAAAAAGACTATTATGAATCGTTGGGAATATCAAAATCCGCAACCACAGATGAAATAAAAAAAGCGTATCGCTCATTAGCAAAAAAATATCATCCAGATGTTAACAAAGAAGCTGGCGCTGATATTCGTTTTAAAGAAATACAAGAAGCGTACGATGTTTTAACTGACCCACAAAAACGTGCTCAATATGATCAATATGGGCATGCTGCCTTTGATCAAAACGGTGGTCATGGAGGCTTCCAACAAGGATTTGGTGGATTTGAAGATTTAAATGATATCTTTGGGTCCTTCTTTGGTGGCGGCTTCTCATCCTCTCGTCGTCAAACAGGTCCAAAAAAAGGTCAAGATCGTTTCATGCAAATGAAGGTTGACTTTATGGATGCTATCTTTGGTAAGACAGAAACGATTGTTTTAGATGTTGATGAAGTGTGCGATGAATGTATGGGCAGTGGTGCTCAAAGTAAAAGTGATATTGGTGTATGTCCTACCTGTAATGGTAAGGGTTCAACCATCACCCAACAACGAACACCATTTGGCGTCTTTCAATCCACAACAACATGCCCTGACTGTCAAGGGTCTGGAAAGAAAATCAAGAACAAATGTTCCAAATGTTCTGGCAAGGGCTATGTTCGCAAACGCTCCAACGTTGAAGTAAAAATACCTGCTGGTATTCAATCAGGACAACAACTTCGCATTGGAGGTAAAGGTGAACGGGGTCAAGATGGTGGACCAAATGGAGACTTGTTTATTGAAGTACTCGTTTTAAAACACAAATACTTTGTTAGAGAAGGTAAAAATATTTATGTATCGATTCCTATATCTGTAGTGGATGCAACTTTAGGTACAAAAATTGATGTTCCAACTGTTTATGGAGATGTCGAACTCACCATACCTACTGGAACACAGCACGGCACACAATTTCGCTTAAAAGGAAAAGGTGTGAAGGATCTTCGTTCTTCAACGATTGGTGATCAATTCATTGAAGTACAAATTGAAGTGAATCGAAAGCTCTCAAAAGAAGAAAAAGAGCTGTATGAAAAGTTAAAAGAGTTCTCTAATAAGGAATCCGTGTTTGAGAAGTTTAAAAAGTCATTTAAGTAACACGATGTGTTACTTTTTTAAACACAATCCATTAGCACTCATGACAAACAAGTGCTAAAATAGAGGAGGGATGATATGCAACCAAATCAATGGACAGAACAAACACAACGCATTTTATCTGATGCTTATGAAATCGCACAACAATCCTCACATGCGAGTGTTTTTGATGCACATGTACTTAAAGCGATTGTTAACTGTGATGCTTGTGATTTATTCTTTATTGAATGTAAGATTGATAAGCAAAAAATAAACCAAGTTGCTGATGAAGCATTAAAAACGATTGCGAAAACCTCAAATAGTCAAGAACCGGTAGGATCAAAAGAACTATCCTCGCTACTTCAAGCTGCGTTGACAATTTCTCAGGTTTTTAAAGATCAACTCATCGCTTCAAGTGCATTATTTCTTGCGTTTTATAAAATAGACACCACATGCTCATCTTTGATTAAGAAAAACATACCAATCGATGTTGATCGTTGTGTTTTAATTGAAAAAGAGCGTAGAAAAGGAGTTACAATGTCAAATCCAACGGATGAAAACCAAATTGATGCTTTAAAAAAATATGGTCGCGATTTGGTAGAACAAGTAAGAGACGGAAGGATCGACCCTATTATTGGTCGTGATGAGGAAATCAGGCGAGTCATTCAAATACTATCACGTAAAACAAAAAATAATCCGGTACTCATCGGAGAACCTGGTGTCGGTAAAACAGCCATTGTCGAAGGATTAGCATGGCGCATCATGAAAAAGGATGTTCCTTTTGGATTAAAAGAAAAAAGGCTCATTGAGCTTGATATGGGTGCGTTGATTGCAGGGGCTAAATATCGAGGTGAATTTGAAGAACGATTAAAAGCTGTTTTAAATCAAGTTCAACAAGCACAAGGAAATATTATTTTGTTTATTGATGAACTTCATAATTTGATTGGTGCTGGCAAAACTGAAGGCGCGATGGATGCGGCAAATTTACTCAAACCTATGTTAGCCCGTGGTGAACTGCGTTGTATTGGTGCTACGACATTTGATGAATATCGACTTCACATTGAAAAAGACGCTGCTCTAGAACGTCGTTTTCAAAGAATCATTGTGTTAGAACCAAGTATTGAAGATACAATTTCAATCTTAAGAGGATTAAAAGATCGTTATGAATCCTATCATGGGGTGAATATTTTAGATGAAGCCATTGTCGCAGCAGCCCATTTATCAGCTCGCTATATCACAGATCGCTTTTTACCTGATAAAGCAATTGATTTAATTGATGAAGCATGTGCAAGCATTCGTGTTGATATGGATAGCATGCCTGAAGTACTTGAAGGCTTAACACGACGCATAATGCAACTTGAGATTGAAGAAAAAGCATTGCAAAAGGAAACCGACCAAGTCACACTTGATCGCTTAATCACACTTAAAAAGGAATTAAATAAACTTAAATCTGAAGAAAGTGTGTTACATGCGCAGTGGGTAAAAGAAAAAGAAAAATTAGACCAGGCAAAACAAGCCAAGGAAAAACTAGAACAAGCAAAACTTGATTTAGAACAAGCGCGTAATGATGTGCAATATGAAAAAGCAGCACAACTACAATATGAAACTATACCACAGCTTGAACATTTGATTGCAACTCAGCAATCGATGGAAGGCAATCATTTGATTCAAGAAAAAGTTGATGAAGACCTCATTGCCCATATTGTATCCAAATGGACAAATATCGAAGTAAGCAAATTACTTTCCTCTACAAAAGCAAAATATTTAAAGCTTGAATCAAAACTCAAAGAGCGTGTCATTGGTCAAGATGAAGCAGTTGGATTAGTTTCTGATGCAATTTTGCGTTCAAAAGCTCAAATCCATGATGAGCATCGTCCCTTAGGTTCGTTTATGTTTTTAGGACCAACTGGTGTTGGAAAAACAGAAGTTGCAAAAGCATTGGCAGAAAATCTATTTGATGATGAATCAAAGATTGTTCGCATTGATATGAGTGAGTATATGGAAAGACATAGTGTTGCACGTCTCATTGGAGCTCCTCCTGGGTATGTGGGTTATGAAGAAGGTGGTCAATTGACAGAGGCAATTCGAAGAAGTCCATACTCAATTGTCTTGTTTGATGAGATTGAAAAAGCACATCCAGAAGTGTTCTCAATCCTATTACAAGTGTTGGATGAAGGACGCTTAACAGACTCTAAAGGTATTCATGTGGACTTTAAAAACACATTGATTATCATGACGTCAAACTTAGGGTATGAGTTTGCATTTGAGACAGACAAACAAACAAAAACAAATGGTTACCAACACGTGATACGTCAATACTTTAAACCAGAATTTATTAATCGAATCGATGAAATCATTGTGTTCGATGTATTGACAATCGAAGCACTTAAAGGCATTGTTGAGAAGTTTATTCGTGAATTACAAAAAAGATTAAAGCATCAAAATCGTATTCTAACTGTTTCTGATCAAGCAAAAGCACACATTTTAGCAGTTGGTCAAGATCCTCAATTTGGTGCGCGTCCAATCAAACGTCATATCCAAAAGGCGATTGAAACAAAAATTGCACGTGCGATATTGGAAAATGAAGATGAAAAAAACATGATGATTCATGTTGATTGGTCTAATCAGGATTATATTGTCAAGATGACGCACGCATCTTGAATGTCTCGCGTTTTTTTGATAATGTTGAAGTGTTAGTGCACCAACCAGATCAATAGCATGATCTAAGGAGACATTTCAATGCAAAATAATGTGATGCGAATATTGACTTTTCTACATTTATTACAGAAGCACACAGATGAGAAGCATGCATTAACGCGGGAAGAATTGACACAATTACTAGCTGATGCTGGTTATGAAGTCAATCGCAAAACCTTTTATGAGTATATCAAGCAACTTCAACAAGTTGGTTATCCGATTGTGGCTTTAAAATCAGGTAACTTTGGGTATTATTTGATTTCAACCCCATTTAGTTTTGCACAGGCTAAGCTGCTTGTGGACGCCGTGCAAACATCACGCGTGTTACCAAAAGATACATCGACTGAATTAATTGGTAAAATTGGATCAATAATGAGCCAATATGAATCAGCACAACTTAAACGAAAATTGTATTTGTCAGAGCGACCTAAGACAATTAACAAAAACATCTACCAACATATTGATAAAATATACGAAGCAATCTCAAGTAATCGAAAAGTTTCATTTCGCTATTTCGATTGGATATTGAACCATAAGCAACAACGTGAGAAATGTTACCGTCATGATGGACAAGAATATAAAGTGAGCCCATATTCATTAGTTTGGGCTGATGATAATTACTACATGGTGGCTCATTATCCACAGCATGATGCATTGTCTAACTTCCGTGTTGATCGCATGGACTTGGTCATGATATGCGATGAGAAGCGTGTGCCTTTATCAGAAGCAACACAAGATGCAGATTTCAATTTGCCTCTATATAGTCAACGCTTGTTTTCAATGTTTGTAGGGAAAACACAACAAGTGACCATGTTGATAGATGCTGATTTATTAAGTGCAATGCTTGATCGGTTTGGACACCATGCTGATTTAAAACGTGTCAATGATCAGATTCAAGTGAGTGTGTCATTAGAAGTAAGTCCACCATTTTTAGCTTGGATTTTTCAATTTAAAGACAAGATTAAGATTGTATCTCCAAAAGATGTTCAAAATCAATATCTTAGTCATCTTAGATCGGTACTAACACATTACAAAGGAGAATAAATGCAACAAAACAAATTACATACATTACGACTAAAACAACAAAAACAAGCAGCAGAATTATCACAAATGCTACTAGATGAACACATTGATGACATCATTGAAATGATTGAAGATCATTGTTTGATGGCAGCCATTGATTTTAATGAAAGTTCTGCTAAATTGAATGGTGTACGTGGATGGTCTGCATTAAATGAGGAAGAGTGGGAAAAACTCATCGAACAATTAAAACAAGTTCGTATTATGGGAACACCTTTGCATGTGATTGAGCGCTACAATCATAATGATGATGAAGATGAATTGATTTTAACTTGGGGATATAAAAACTAGAGGGAGCTTACGATGTATTTGCAATCCTATTTATCACATTTGTTGCCTAAGCATAGCAAACCTGTGATTGCGGTGGCATGTGCCGAAGATGAAGAAGTATTAGTAGCACTTGATTTTTTGTCTCGACAAAATTTAATAGAAGCAATTCTTGTCGGTAATCAAAAGGCTATCATAGAGATTATTGAACGCCATACATTACAACTACAATGTAAAATCATCGATTGTCATGATCCTCAAGAATCCACAAAGATAGCCATTGAGTGTGTGCATCAAAAGCAAGCAGATATGTTAATGAAAGGCAATATTGATACAAAAACACTGTTAAAAGGTGTTTTAGATAAACATTCAGGCTTAAAAGAAGATGAGCTTTTATCTCATGTAAGTGTAGCAAACTTAGATAAACGTCTGATTATCTTTGCCGATGGTGCAATGAATATTGCACCATCAATTCATCAAAAACAGATTCTTATCGATCAATGTTGTGAAGTGGCACAACACCTACATTTTGCAACGATGAATGTGGGCATTATTTGTGCGGTAGAGAAGGTTTCAGATAGAATGCCATGCACTGGTGATGCCATCACATTGAAAGATTATAGACCTAAATATAAACAAGCTGTCATTGATGGACCATTTGCCATTGATAATGCTCTTTCACGACAAGCTGCTCAAACCAAGGGTATTACAAGTCCAATTGCAGGTGAGGTGAATATTCTGATTATGCCAAATATTGAAGCAGGGAATATTTTTTATAAGACACTTGCATTTGTTGCTAATAAAGAGGTGGCAGGAATCATCATGGGAGCGCAAGTTCCAATTATCATCACATCTCGGGCAGATTCACATATGACCAAGATTAATGCTATTTTATTAGCGTGTATTTGTTCTGCACATGCAAAAAAAGAGTCATCATAATGGATTTATGGTATGATACCTCTCGGTGATACTATGAAAGAAATTACACGTTTATTTGTTATTGATTCACACGCTCAAGAGCGTTTGGATGCCTTGTACTTGGATGGAAAAAAGCTATCCTTTCGCAGTAAGAATAGTGGTGATATTGTTTTATCCACATACAACTCATATTATTGTGAGGCTGCTTATGAATTGGATGAAGCAAATAGTGAGAAATTTGTTGCTTCACTTGATGCAACCTGGGACAACTTAGATCAAGTCGTATCAAAACGATTTGTCAATCCGGCTGGACTTGACCAATTAAAGCGGCATTGTGATCAAAACGAGATCACTTATCAGTTTCAATTTATCGTAGACTAAAAAACTCACTTATGTGAATTTTTTTCAATTTCCTTGGTTAATTCAATCATTTCATCAACCATAGCACCGATTGTGTTTATGGTATCTTTTAGTGGTTGATCGGATGTTAAATCGATATCCATCATGGCTGCAAGCTCACGTGGTGTTTTTGTTCCTCCAGCATTTAAAACTTCTTTCCATTGTTTGATGTAACTAGGATCTGCTATTATTTTTTTACTTGCTTCAGTAGCAATTGTAAGTCCTGCACTATAGGTGTAGGAGTACAAACCCATATAATAATGAGGCTGACGCATCCAAGTGTATTTTGCTTGATCTTGAATGATCACTTGATCTTTCCAAAAATTCTTAAGAACATCTAATGTAATGGCTGATAGTGTGTCTGCTACAACAGAACCTTGTTGATCAATGATGCGATAAACTTCTCGCTGATAAGCAGCTTCTAATAAGTGTGTTACAAAATTATGATAATAAGTTCTGCTGATGATCGTTGATAAAACCCAGCGTTTCATTCTTGGGTCTTGTGCTTTTGATTTTAATGATTGCGCGACTAGTAATTCATTCATTGTCGATGGGGCTTCGATGAAGTATAAAGAAGGTCGACTGTTGAGAATGTTTTGGTTTTTGTGAGCAAAATAAAAGTGACCAGCATGACCTAGCTCATGAGCCAATACAAAGCACTCACGCATTCTTTTGGTCCAACTGATAAGTATGTAAGGATGAACACCATAAGGGCTAGAACAGAACGCTCCTGTGCTCTTACCGATGTTTTGTTCAAAATCAATCCATCTTTCATCAAAGGCACAATCTACCATTTCAAGATAGTCATCTTCTAAAACGGCAAGTCCTTCTTTTATCACAGATTTAGCATCATTGATTGTAATATTTGGTTCAAAGTCAGGATCTAGTGGAAGTTTTAAATCTGCAAATGTCATGGTCTTTAGTCCATGGACATCTTGAATTAATTTTGCATATTTACGCATGATGGGTGCTAAATCATTCATGATAAGATCAATTTGGCGATCATACAAATCTTTCGACACTTTTTGATTAAATAGTAGATAATCAAATACTGAATCGTGATGTCTTAGCGTAGACAGCAGTTTTTCTTTTTGGATATGACTTTGGTAGGTTGCTGCCATGGTGTGTTTATATTTTGATAATTGCTCACTAAATGAAAAAAATGCTTGATGTCTGATGTTGTGGTCTGGTTCAAACTCTAACTCATTTTCATATAGCACAAAACTTAAGTCATGGGATTGACCGTTTGCTTTAAAGGGTTCAAATTGTAAATCAGCAAGTTTACTCCGATTATAGATAGGGTAAAATGCATCAAGCACGGGAGTTAAGGCAGTTAATGTTTTTTCAACTTCTGGATGCAGTCTGTGTTTTTTCATGCGAATTAAATCATCAATAAACACAGTCAAATCTTGTGCTTGTATTTTTACGTCATTTAATAATGCTGTATTACATAATCCTAGTTCACTTTCAATAAAGCTTAATTCACTCATCATTTGAGACACAATGCTGTTGACTTTGCTCATTAGTTGAGCGCTGTTGTTGTTGGTTTGGTCAGTTGTCAAATTCAAATGGGCATAGGTGACACATTGAGTTGCTTGAGTGATAATAATCATCCACTCTTGGATGCACTCAATGATGATATTAGCTGTAATTAACTTTCCTTGAAAGGTTTCTTTGCATGTCTTTACACGTACTCTAGTACTTTCTAGTGTTTGTAACATGGTTTGCTCATTTTCAAACAGGGAAGATAAATCCCAACTTAACTCATTTGATACTTCATGACGTTTCTTTAATTTGTTACTCATAGGTACTCCTTTAACTAGTTTAATTGTAACACTTTGATTTGTATGGTTTGCAAACGATTTTTAAAAAACGCACAATAATGTGAAATATGTGTGAAAGTCGAATTTTGTCGAAGGAATTAAATGAAATCAAAGCGCTTTCATTGTATAATAAAGACGTGGAAAGTTTTGGAACGTACAAAACTTCACAACCCGAAAGGGGATAAGTAGGATTGAACTTTACTTGTAAACCACCACAAATATGTAGGAGAAGATTCCTTCAACTATGGGAATATATGCAGGTAAAGATCAAGATAGATTAATTAGCGAAATCGCTAAGGAAAGGAAGGAAATATATTTATGAAGTTTCTTAGAGCTGTTCTAGGTTACGCAATCGCTGGTATGATTGTTATGTCCGTTTGGGGCGCATTCGTAGGCGTTGAAAGCTTCGGAATCATCGGTGGATGGTTAGCTGCATTCGCGATTATCGGACCAATGTGGTATGTAAACCACTTCTTAGGATTAATTCATCACGATGGAGACTCCGGTTGGGTAGACATGGGGTTAGGAATCGGTTTTGTTGGATTATTCCGTGACACGTTTGGAGTTGGATTTGAGGCATTCACAGCTGCAATGCCTACTCTTGGACTAGTAGCAGTAGGAGCAATCTTAGGAGGATTCGTTGCTGCAAAAGTTGAAGAGAGTATGGAAAAGGGAGGTAATTAGCAATGGAATTCCCATTAATGATAGCTACAATCGCAGGGGGCTTTTTATTCCCATTCTTAATTCGTTTAATGTGGGGAAAACTAGTAGATAATTTTGGACCATTCGGCGGATGGATGGCTGCATTATTCATCGTTGGAACCGTTTGGGCAATTAACCATGGTACAGGCATGATCACTCAAGGAGTTGATGGTGCTTGGATTGACATGGGGTTTGCAGCAGGTATCGGTTTATTAGTAGCATCTGTTGTACGTGGTGGTAATTTTGGAAAAGCAGTTCCTAATTTAATCGCTGCAGTTGTTGGCGGTGCTTTAGGCGGATTTATCTTATCATTATTCTTATTTTAATTAATCAACATTACTATTAGGAGGTAATTAATGGAAAAGTATGTATTAGCCATTGATGCTGGGACAACCAGTAATCGTGCGATTATTTTTGACTCGAAAACAAATATTGTTGGTACAGCTCAAAAAGAATTCGAACAAATCTTTCCAAAACCAGGTTGGGTTGAGCACAATGCAAACGAAATTTGGACAAGTGTTTTAGCAGTATTATCAGAAGTATTAATTGTAACAAAAATTAAACCAGAACAAATTGCTAGTATCGGGATTACCAACCAACGTGAAACAACAGTTGTTTGGGACAAAAACACAGGAATTCCTATTTACAACGCAATCGTTTGGCAATCACGTCAAACAGTTCCAATTTGTGATGAAATCAAAGCTGCAGGAAAAGAACAATTATTCCGTGACAGAACTGGTCTAGTTGTTGACGCTTATTTCTCAGGAACAAAAGTTAAATGGATCCTTGACCACGTAGATGGCGCAAGAGCAAAAGCTGAAAAAGGCGACTTGTTATTTGGAACTATCGACACATGGTTAGTATGGAAGTTAAGCGGTGGCGCTGCTCACGTAACAGACTACTCAAATGCTTCTCGTACACTAATGTATAATAT
>CAYGIY010000010.1:0-20418 GCA_964350055.1 uncultured Erysipelothrix sp. | reverse complement strand
CAACAAAGGATTTCTTCCCCTTTTTGATGATTGCATATTGTTTAAAATAAGCATCATCTTTTTTTATGTCAAAATCAATGGACTCAACTTTGATGTTATTGACACTCACAGAACCATTATTGATGAGTTCACGTGCTTGACGGTTGCTTTTTACAAGATTGGTCATGGTTAATGCTTCGATGATATTGATATCATGTTCTGCAAAAAATGTTGGAGCATCTTCAAAAGCGATTTCAAACTCACCTTGAGTCAATGTATCAAAATCCATCTGAAATAAAACATCACTGATTCGGATTGCCATATTTAAGGAATCCTTATCAAACACAAGTTCTGTTAGTTCTTGAGCAAGTGCAATTTGTGCTTCTCGTAAATGCGGTTGTGTGATGACTTTATTTTCAAACGCTTTGATTTGTTCGATTGATTTAAACGATAATCGCTTTATAAAATCGATGACATCATCATCAGAGACATTAATCCAATACTGATAGAATTGATAAGCATTTGTTTTTAGAGGATCTAGCCAAATATTTTTACCTTCACTTTTTCCAAACTTAGAACCATCTGATTTAGTGATGAGCGGTGATGTAACACCAAATACTTTAACAGGTGTCTCTGACATTTTTCGGATGAGTTCAGTGCCACTGGTTAAATTGCCCCATTGATCTGAACCACCAATTTGAAGCTCACATTGATATGTTTGATACAAATGCAACCAATCTGCTGCTTGTAGGATTGTGTATGAAAACTCCGTGTATGAGATTCCTGTTTCTAAACGACTAGAGACAATATCTTTACTAATCATGGTGTTAACATTAAAGTGTTTACCATAATCTCTTAAAAACTCCAATACATTAAACTGGCTTAACCAATCATAATTATTAACAACAACCACTTGATCTGACTCACCTAGAATATGATGGATTTGTTTTTTAATACCAACCACATTTTCTTGGATTGTTTCTAAAGAGGTTAACGCGCGCTCGCTTGTTGGTCGCGGATCACCAATCATTCCTGTTGCTCCACCAATCAAGGCGATGACTTTATGCCCTAGAAGTACATATCGTTTTAACAATAATAACTGCTGCAAATGTCCAATATGCAAAGAATCTGCAGTCGGATCAAAACCACAATACAAAACGATTGGTTGTTTTAATCGTTCGATTAATGCTGGTTGATCGGTCACGTCTTTGACTAGGCCGCGCCATGTCAACTCATGAAATAATTCCATCTTCATCACCTCTTTATGTTGTTCATAAAAAAAGAATTTGTTGAGCTAGTCAAAGCAATCCCATCTTCCTTTTTTACAAATATTATTATAACTAAATTTTTGTAGATTGTCTTGGTGTAAATAAATAACTTAACTCGATTTCTTTATCTTCAAGCGCTTCATTGTAGAGCATTTTTGTCATAATACGCATTGCGACAGCACCTAAATCATAGGATGGAATCGCAAAACCACTCAATTGTGGACGCACCATGGCGTTGTATTTTGTGTCAATTGCACAAATGACTTCCATATCATCAGGAATACTAATATTATGCTCTTGTGCTGCATTGATCGTTGCCAATGCTTGTGAATCACGGTGTGTGATAATCACATCATGGTTATGATCTTTAAAGTAGTTCTTTAAAAACTCATAACTTGAACGATAATTAGCAGGAATATCTATAAAATTAAATCCTTCTTTTCCTTTTTCTTTAAAGGCACGTTGTGCACCGTCAATCATTTGTTTTATCGCAAATGGATTTTTACGGTCTTCAATAATCGCAATCTTATCACTACCACGATCTAAATACTTATTAACAAGCTCATATGTTGCTTTTTCAATGTCAACATATACACAGGCAACATTATCATCAGACATGCGATTACCAATAAGAACGATTGGAAATTGATATTTGGTAAGCTCTTTTAACTCATCATAAAGCAATTTGTCATTATAAATGATGACGCCATCCACACGTGATTTAATGATGTTTTCAATGATTTCATTGATTTCCATAATTCCTTCAGTTGTCGTATGGAGCATGATATTGTACTTATAAATTTTTGCAACATCCAATAACCCATTGATAATCTGACCTGTGTAGTTAAAACTCGCTTCAGGAACAACAAGTGCCAGTGTTGTTGTCTTTTGCAACGCCAAACCTTGCGCAATTGCGTTTGGTTTATATCCTAATTTTTGGATTGCTTCTTGTACACGTTCCCGCGTATCTTCACGTACAATATCCAATCCATTAATAACACGGGAGACTGTAGCTAAAGAAACCTTTGCTTCTTTAGCTACGTCATAAATAGTGACTCGTTTCATGGTTTTCCTCTATGATTCTTCTTCGTCAGTTGGTTCTTCTTCTTTTTGAGGTGTCAACCACTTCTTTAAACGATTAACTCCTTTTTCTGCAACTTCTACTGTCTTAACTTTTGCATGTTCGACTTTTTCTTGAACATCTTCACGATGCATAAAATCTGAAACTTTCTCTTTGGTTGCCTTTGCAACAGCAACCGTTTTATCTTTAACAACACCAACTGTTTCCATTAGCTTTTCGTTATCTTTAATTTTATGAGAGACCTTATCTACTGTTTCAGCTGTTGATTCTTTTACATCTTCCCATTTTGATTGCCACTTTGGATCGTCTTTTATTTCTTTAATCTGTTTTGAGGCACTTTCAAATGCTTCTTTTATTTTTGCTTTGACATCTTCAAGTGTCTTTTTAACATTTTCGTTTTCTTTGACATCTTCAACAGTTTCTTTAACTTGTTCGAAAGCTTTATCTAATGCTTTGCGTGTCTTTTCTAAAATGTCATCAATTCTTTTGTGTTGTGTTTTAGCTTCTTCGCCTAAATCTTCCTTTAGTTGTTCAGCTTCTTCTTCTAAATCTTCCATCATGTCATTGAATTCTTCTTTAAATTCACTCATCGCTATTACCTCCATTTGGATTTGTCTTTTTAAACTTACTTATAATTGTTTCTTTAATCCATTCAAAATTTTCCATCGTGAATTGAACGATAGATTTGATGGCATTTTCAGTCGTATTTTGTACTGCGTCAACACCCTTCGATACGTTAACCATTGTTTTTACAGGCGCTTCAAGTTGTGTGACATAGTTATCAACTGATGTTAATGTGCGATCGACTGTTTTAACGCTACCAAGCAATACTTTGAGTATTTTTAGGATACGATACAGGATTACAGCCAAAAAAAACAGTACAATAGCACCAAGAACAGGTAACAATACGACTGCTACTTCATTTAATAAACTAAAAAATTCATCCATGTTTCTCACCTCACGATTATTGTAACGTGAATTGAAACAATTTTCAAGAATTTTGGTAGCGCTTTAAGTGCTCTGATAAGACATAAATATCCTTAGAACTCATAAAAAGATACACAGCAGGTGCAAACTGTGCTAGTTGCTTAGCACCTAAATTATCTTCACTCACAACAATGCTATTTTCTATTTTATTTTGCAAATATCGAATATCGATATCATACCCTTCTTCAAAATCATCGATACTGTTGAAATCACACATAGCGACATGATCAGCTAATGACAAAGCATCGGCAAATTGATCGGCAAATTGAAACAAACGCGACACGCGATGTGGCTTGAAAATAGCGACAATTGGACGGTTTGGATATCGTGTCTTTGCTGCTTTAATGGTCATCATAATTTCAGTCGGATGATGAGCATAGTCATCTACATAGATGTTATCACCAATTT
Organism: uncultured Erysipelothrix sp.; assembly: GCA_964350055.1. Lineage (GTDB taxonomy): Bacteria > Bacillota_I > Bacilli_A > Erysipelotrichales > Erysipelotrichaceae > UBA6182. The sequence continues at coordinate 16,695 of CAYGIY010000010.1, read as the reverse complement.
GTTCAATTACAAATCGGCGCTTTGCACCTTTAAAGGTTGAAAGACCTTCAACAATTTGATTTAAACTCATATCAAGCAATAAACCAACAGCAATGCTTGCTAGACTATTATAAATCATATGATATCCGACAAAAGGTAATGAAACACGTTGCAAATGTTGCCCATCAAAAACACAATCAAATTCAACATGATCTTCAAACTCTTTGATATTTGCTGCAATTAAATCATTATCAAGACCAATACCATAGTAAATTGTTTTTGCTTTTGGTCTTAGCTGTCGAGCTCTTGAATCATCACCAAAAATAATACAGGTGTCTTTAACTTGTGGAATAAACTGTTCAAAGGCATGTTGATAATCTTGATCATCTTTAAAATAGTCAATATGATCAAGGTCAATATTGGTAATAATTGCAATATTTGGAAAATAAGATAGAAAATGTCTTTTGTATTCACATGCTTCAATGATGAGATACTCATCACCTTTGGCGAGTTTCCCCATCCCATCACCGATTAAATAACCCGTCTTTTTAAATGGTGAGAGCATAGCAGCAACCATAGATGTCGTGGTTGTCTTTCCATGAGAGCCACTAATAGCAATACTTGTGTATTGCTTCATTAACTCACCTAAAAAATCGTGATAGCGAACCACTTGTATTGTTGGATTTAAACGTGCTGCCACAACTTCATCAAATGTATCTAAAAATGCGTTCCCCACCACCACAGTCCAACCATCTTCAAGAGTTACTTCATTAAAATCATGGATTGTGATGTTGCGTTTATGCAGTTCATCTTCAGTAAAAATATGTTTCTTAATATCGCTACCACTGACTAGATAACCAATATCTGAAAGCATACAAGCTAAAGAAGCCATACCGGCTCCCTTTATTCCAATAAAATAAATCATTTAATCTACATCCTCTTCAAAAAGTTGCATGAGAATCTCTTCTTTTTCTTTTGGTTGATTTTGTAAAGCAGAATCATCTAGATCCATTTGCATAACAACGGAAGGTGTCTGTTCATCAACACCTAAAATATCTTCTAAACTCATAGGAACAGGTTTTGATATGGTTACTTTGTTGCTTTTTGGGATTTGTCTATTCTTCTTTACACCATAAATAGGTGAAATGATCGTTCCTAGTATACTTTCAGATTCTTCAAATGCTATTTTTGGTTGTACAACAATTGGAACTTTTTCTTCTTGTTTGAGTTTGCCAAAAATTGGACTAATGGCACTAGAAAACTCATAAGCGACTTCTGTTCGCTTTGGTTTTTCAAAAACAGGTGGTAATGATTCCTTTTTGATTATCGGTTGTTGAAATGTTTTTTCTTCTTTGACCACAGGTTCACTGATTGGTTGATGTGTCGGTTTTATCATTTCATCATCAACATCTATGCGTGACAATTTTTTTTCAATGATTGGATCAATGACAGGTTTAGATGGTTCTTTGTATTCAGGTACTTCTTCAACAATTTCTTCTTCTTCAAAAAGAAACGACAGTAGTTTTTTAAACATGCTAATACCTCTTGGAATTACTGCTCAATATTTTGTAAATCTTGATCACCATTTCCATTTTCTATGTCCTCATTGCCTTCATTAATAAACTGTGAGAAATCTAGATTACCTGTAATCAATCGATCCATATCAGCTAATGTACCACTTTCAGGAGCAACCAGTTCAAACATTTCAAGCACTTGTTGTTGATAATCAATGACTTGCTTATTTGAAAAAGCAGTGACAACTTCATTTCGATTCGCTTTAGCAGACCTCATGAGTGTCAACATATCATAAAGCGTTGCTTCTACTTTACTTAGTGGTGTCACGCTACTTAATATAAAATGATCGGTTTGAATCACAATCGCATATTTCTCGTCCACTTCACTGATGGTGATGTTTGCACTCATTGTTTCACCATTAAAATGCACATAATTTGAGTGATGCACAAAGTAAGTCATATCATCAGTTTCTAGAGTACGTAAGTTGTTAACCAACTGATTTCGATAATACCGTTGCATAATAATGGACGGTACATCAAGATTCATGATGATTTCAACCTGGTCAGAAACAAATATGGAGGCGATTTGATTTGAGAATCGACGACCCATATGTGGTGGTAAATAATAACTATAATACGGTGTATTTTGGTTCAATACAGTTGGTGTTTTAGCCGTTAAAGCATTAGAAACTAAGGTTTCTAGTTGTGGTTGCACTTGTTGTGAACCAATGCTGCACCCGGCTAGTACTAAAACCATGACCAAGATGAGTTTTCTCATATCATCACTCCTATTGATTACAATTAATCATATCAAATAACCCTTGAGTATTCAACTCAGTTAACATCGCAAGTGCTGCTTTTGATGCACTGGCTAAATCATCCAAGTCTAAGATTGAATGATTGGTATGAATATTGCGTGCAACAACACACATCGTTAGTGTAGCAACGCCTTGATTATTTTTGTGAATCGCGCCTGCATCAGTTCCGCCTAATGACAAATAGTACTGATAATCAATGCCATGGTTGATGCATGTTTGTTTTAAACGATTTAGAAAACAACGATTAGGTAACATACTACGATCAGCAAAACGCAACAACACGCCTTGACCTAATTGTCCTAGCACTTGCTGATCACCACCTGCATCATTAGCAGGAGAACAATCAAAGATGATGGCAACATCTGGATTGATTTTTGATGCTGCCGTAGTGGCTCCACGTAAACCAACCTCTTCTTGAACCGTAGCACCAATATATAAGTCATATGGCAACTCTACATCCACTAACGCTTCCAATAAGCTGATGCTCATTGCACAACCATAACGATTATCAAGTGCTTTTGCCATGATTCTTTTGCCATTTGCAAGTTTTTCAAATGGTCCATCTAAAACAATCATGTCGCCAACTTCAATGTTTAAATCCAGAACTTCTTGTTTGCTAGTAGCGCCAATATCAACAAGCATGTCTTCAATTGGTACGACTTCTTTTGTTTTTTCTGGTGTTAACAAATGTGGTGGTATTGATCCAATGCAACCTTTAAACACTCGTCCTTTTTGATTATAAACACTCACACCTTGTCCCATTAACACTTGCGACCACCACCCGCCAGCAGGAGCTATTTTAAGTGAACCGACTTTATTGATATCCTTGACGATAAATCCCACTTCATCCATATGACCGGCGACCATGACTTTTAAAGCATCTTTGTTTTTGCTTTTTTTAAGCGCAAACACACTTCCTAGTTGATCTGTGATTATCTCATCTGCATAAGGTGACAAGTGTTTTTTCATATAGGAAGCGACTTGTTCCTCATGATTTGGTACACCAGGTAGTTGTGTTAGTGTTTCTAAGTGTTTTAGTAATTTCTTTTGATTAACCATGTTTCCTCCATATTGCGCGATAAATGGGTTGATTTAAATCAATAAAACGTTGTTCATATTCTGTGATGGTATCCTCTGGATGATCTTCTCTGCGAAAATCCACAGAAACATCCTCCAATACAAACTGATCATTGGTTAACATCAACAAAGAATACTCAAACAATAGTTGATTATCTGTTTTTAAAATGATTTGACCATCTTTGACCAACAGAGACTTATAAATGTCAATGTAAAACTGAGAACTTAAACGGCGATTGCGATGTCCTTTTTTTGGCCAAGGATCACTAAAATTTAGATGCAACACATCAATTTCTTGTTGAGCAAACCATTGTGGCATTTCTTTTGCATCACCAATAATCAGATAAGCGTGATCTAATTCATATTGCAATGATTTCTTTAATGCAACCGCAGCAACTGTCATGTCTTTTTCAATGGCAACCCAACAGTAATCAGGATAAAGCTGCGACATCCCTATCCAATAATCACCTTTACCGGCACCAATTTCAACATGAAGTTTGTTTTTGTTTGAATTTTGTTTCCATTGACCCAAAAATGCAGTAGGGTCTTTGACATAGGATGCTAAATCTTGTTGTAAAAAGGGCTCAACCCATTGTTTTTTACGAATTCTCATATGCTAAACGATAGAGGGCTTCCGCATAAATGGCACTAGCTAATACTAAATCATCTATAAGAATACCTTCATCTTTTTCATGAGCATGTCCAACACCAACAGGTAATTTGTGTGTGACAAAATTCATACCAAATGCAACAAAATTAGGCAATGTACGAGCATAAGTCCCACCACCCATTGTTAATGGTGGTGTGAATGTGTCTTGAGTATATGATTGATACACATCACTTAATATAGTCACAATCTCAGAATTAGGATCGACAAAATGTGGTTCTTTTAATGCCACCACAGACAACTCAATTTTTGGATCAACAAGATCAATGCTAGCTTGAATTGTTTCAAGTAAAGACTCATGGTTTAAGTCATTTGGATAACGAATGTCAATGATGACACTAAATTCTCCTTTATGAATACGTACCATACCTAAATTAGATGTTAAAAACCCCATATGAACACCATTAAACACGATGTTTAATCCCTCACCTAAATAACCTTTTGATAAAGCCGCTAGGTTTTTTGCAAGTGTGTCATTATACGTTGTTCCAACATAATTCAAAGCATGATAGGCAGCATTTAATCCTTTTTCAGGCATTGATGCATGAGCAAATATTCCCTCAAATGTGATGGTATTATACGGACCATTTTGAAATGCAGTTGCTTTTACGTGGTGACTCTTGCAATAGTAATCAAGTTTTTCAGGGTTATGCATCGATGAAATTGTCACGGATGCTTTTCCAATGACAATATTTGGACGCTCTCCTGCGATCATTTCTTCAATGACTGTTTCTTGTTCTCCAGATAATTTGATGTTTAAGATACCTTTCTCCCCATAAATGACTGGGAATGCAGCATCTGGTACAAATCCTTGAGATGGCACTTGCCGATTGGATTTATAATAATCCATGCAACGCATCCCCGTTTCTTCATCAACCCCAACAATCAATTCGATTTTTCTTTTCTGTTTAAGGTTTAAGTCTTTTAGCATTTTCAATGCATAATAAGCTGCGATAGTCGGACCTTTATCATCACCGCTGCCACGGCCATATAAAATCCCCTCTTCTATTTCGCCACCAAATGGTTCCTTTGTCCACCCTTCACCAATAGGCACAACATCCAAATGACCTAGCACACCAACGCTTTCTTTGAAATCTCCCAAAGATGCAATACCAGCATAACCATCAACATTGTCAACATCAAAACCATCAGATGCTGCTTTATTCAAAAACCACTGCAATGCTTGATGAGTTGCAGGACCAAAAGGTGCTCCAACGGTTGCATTTAGTTCATCATTAAGTGATGGAATCTTAATTAACTCTTGTAAATCTAAAATCATATCTTCTCTGTAAGCTTCTATTAATTGTTTAAAGTCCATGTCAATATCCTTTCTATAGTGAAAGAAACGGTTCCCCGTTTCTTTATTGTGTTTGCTCTTTATTGTCAGGTTTCTTCTTTTGATCTGTTAAGTTTTTTGGTTTTTCAAGTAAATCTTTTCGTGAAACATTCACTCGACCTTTGTCATCAATTTCAATGACTTTTACTTGTATGATGTCACCAATTGACAACACATCTTCAGTTTTTTCAATGCGTTCATGAGCAATCTTTGAAATATGAAGCAACCCGTCGGTTCCTTCAAATAATTGAACAAATGCCCCAAACTTCTCAATACGAACAACCTTAGCGTCATAAACTTCGCCAACAGCGGCTGTTTTAACAATTGCTTCAATGCGACGTCTTGCCTTATTGATTGACTCCATATCTTGATGGTAAATAACAACGCGACCATCATCTTCAATATCAATTTTAACATCATCACTTTCTGCTATAATTTGGTTAATGATTTTCCCACCTGGACCAATAATATCTCTAATCTTGTCGATTGGTACTTGCAGTTGCGCAATTTTAGGCGCATATTTTGCAACTTCTTCACGTGGCTTAGAAATTGTTTCCATCATGTTGGCCATAATTTGTTCACGACCAACTTTAGCCTGTGTTAATGCTTCTTTTAAAATCTCAGGTGTTAACCCTTCGATTTTGATATCCATTTGAAGTGCGGTAATACCTTCACTTGTTCCAGCAACCTTAAAGTCCATGTCTCCAAAATGATCTTCCATTCCTTGAATGTCAGTTAACACTTCATAGCTATCACCATAAGTCACAAGCCCCATCGCAATTCCTGCTACTGGTGCTTTAATTGGTACCCCAGCAGCCATCAATGCCATAGAACCAGCACAAATGGATGCTTGTGATGTTGAACCATTGGATTCTAACACCTCAGCAACCACACGAATGGCATATGGGAATGTTTCTTGTGATGGAAGTACTTGTGCTAAAGCACGCTCTCCTAGAGCACCATGACCAATTTCACGACGACCAGGTCCCATAATACGTCCTGTTTCACCTACTGAGAATAATGGGAAATTATAATGATGCATAAAACGTTTTGAATCAACCAGAGATAAATCATCAATGATTTGATTATCACCGACTGCCCCTAATGTACAAATGGATAACACTTGTGTTTCACCACGTGTAAACATCGCACTTCCATGCACACGATTGAGTAAATCAATTTGGGAGTTTAATGCACGAAGTTCATCACCTTTACGACCATCAGGTCTCACTTTTTCAACAGCAATTAAACGTCGAACTTCATCATATACAATTCCTTTTAGTACTTCTTTAGTTTGTTTTAATAATCGGTCTTTGTCTTTTTCTTGCTCAAACACACCTTCAAAATACTCAAGTGCTTCATTTTCGACTGCTTCAATCGCATCATATCGAGCGAGTTTCTCTTGAATCGCTACTGTCGCCCGTAATTGTTTTTCATAACGTTCACCAACTTGTTCTTTGATGGATTCATTGACTTGATACAATTGAATTTCACGTTTTTCTTTACCAACTTGAGCAATTATTTCTTCTTGGAAATGACATAATTTTTTAATGAATTCATGTCCAAACAACATCGCCTCAAGCATATCTTCTTCACTCACTTCTTTCGCGCCTGCTTCAACCATATTGATTGCTTTTTTTGTTCCTGCAACCACTAAATCAATGTCGGATTTTTCTAGTTCTTCAATTGTAGGATTGATGATAAATGTATCATCGACTCGACCCACAACAACCCCTGCAACAGGACCATTAAATGGTATATCAGAAACACCAATTGCCAATGATGAACCAAATAATGCACTCATATCAGGAGAACAATCATTATCCGCTGATAATACCATGTTCACCACTTGAACTTCATTACGAAATCCATCAGCAAATAATGGACGCAATGGGCGGTCAATTAAGCGTGATGTTAATATTGCATGTTCACTTGGTCTACCTTCACGACGTAAGAATCCTCCAGGGATCTTACCAACTGAGTACAGCTTTTCTTCAAGCATCACAGTCAACGGAAAGAAATCTAAGTCTTTCGGTTGTTTACTTGCGGTTGCTGCTGTAAGCACAACCGTATCTTCATAACGGACCAACACTGATCCGCTGGCTTGCTTGGCCAATTCACCGGTTTCGACAACAAGTGTCCGACCGGCAAAATCCAAAGCAAATTTTTCCTTAGCCATCTTTTCACCTCTATTTTTCCACTCTTAATGATATCATACTTTGCTTGTCTTTGATATCGTTTTGTTTGCACGTTCATCATAAAGAAGCGATATTAACACGGGTACAATGACAAGTGTTAAAACCGTAGAAGATAGTAGTCCAAAGAACAAAACAAGCGCCATTGGAGCGGTCATTGGATCATTTGCAACAATCAGTGGCAAAAGACCAATCGCTGTGGTTGTTGTTGTTAAAATGATTGGACGATATCGAAGTTCAACTGAATAAATAATCGAATCAAGCAAAGCATAACCATCTCTTAGATGTTCATCAACAACCTCTAAAAGTAAGATACCATTGTTCACCACAATTCCAATTAAACTAACAGCACCCAATAGTGCCATCGCTTGGATATCAACATTAAAGATATACAATCCTAAAAATACGCCTGTTAAGGAAAGTGGTATGGAAGTTAGGATAATGAGTGGTTTTTTAAACTTCACAAATTGAATAAGTAAAATCATGTAAATCACAGCAATCGCAGCAAATGCAGAAATACCAAGATTTTGAATCAGATCCATGATGTTTTTAAGTTCACCTTCTGTTGAAATCCGAACTTGTGGATCAAGATCATGTTGTTGAAGTTCTTTTAATACCGCATTTTCAATGGTTGCAGCTGTAAAACCTGGATGAACATCCGCTAAGACTGTAATCGTACGAAATTGATCTTGACGATAAATAGATGGGAGCGATGTTTGCAAAGAAACAGTCGCTACTTGATGTAATTGCAAGTATGAATCCGTAATCGAGGATGAAATTGGTAGTCGGTACAAATCATCCAGTGAATGAACGTCTGCCTTAACTATAATATCCAACTCATTTTGATTGATGATGAGCGATGATGCATCAGCACCCATAAGTGCTGTATTAATTTGTTTGACCACATCATATTTTAAGATACCGGTGGTTGCTAAAAAATCGGTATCAATATCAACAACATACTCATACTGGCTTGCTAAAAAATTATTGCGGATATGAAATGTTCCTGCTTGTTGTTCAAGTAATCCCTCGACTAGTAGTGCAGTGTCATATAAAACATTCAAGTCATCTCCAGACACTTGAAACACAAGTCTTGCTTCTGAGGGCATCGAATACTCTAAGTATCTCACTTCTGCTTTTGCACCAACCAACAATTGATCCAATCGACGTTGAATATCATACCCCAATGCTTCATTGCTTTTAAATTCTCCTTGATGATTAACTTTGATTAGCACTTGAGCTGAATCTTCTGATTGAGTCATTAGTGGTGTTGTGATAAAAAACTTAGGCAATCCACCACCAATTGAACTATAAGTGTCTTCAATTTGATCATAATCACCAAGAACATCCAACACTTGATCAACAATTTGATGCGTATGATCAATATTCATACGTTCTGTTTTGATATTAATATAAAACATCGGTTTATCTGAATATGGAAAGAAACTCATACCTAGTTGAAAAAAGAGTCCTGTCGAAGCAATCAGAATGACAAGTGCAAGCGCGAGCGTCCGTTTAGGAAATGCTAATCCCAATTTTAGTAACTGGTCAAATTTAGTGCGTGTCCAAGAAACCTTCTTTGGACGTTTAATATCATTGCTTTCTGGCTTAAGTAAAAAAGTAGCAAGCACTGGCACAATAAACATCGCCACAACATATGATGATAACAGCGTGGATATGACGACAATTGGAATTGTCGCAACTGTTTTACCAATGACGCCTGGAATAAAAAATAAAATAGCAAATGTCACAACAGTCGTGAGCGTTGATGTAAAAACAGGACGTGCGGTTTCCTTTACGGCATGCAAAATCGCTTCTTGTTTATTGACGCCAAGATTTAAACGATATTGAATGGCTTCTGTGACAACAATGCTGTTGTCTACCAATATTCCTAACGATATAATTAGAGCTGCAATTGATATAAAGTGAAATTCAATATTCATCAAATACATGATAATAAATGCCGCCATGATTGAAAGTGGCAATGAAATAGAAACGACCAACGCATTTTGAAATTGGACAGCAATCATCACAATAATCACAATCAAAACAACACTAATCAATAAATCAACAATGAAACTATTGATTGAATTATTGATGTCTTGATAAGACAAAACCATTTCATCATACACAATATCACTAGGTAAATCAGCGACTAAACGCACAATTTCACGATCGACATGTCGACCAATGGCCACAGCATTTTTATCAACATCAAAATAACCAACAATAAAAACAGCCTGTTGATCATCATGTTGATAAAAGCGATCATAGGATGTTTGCACATAGACATCAGCAACATCTTTTAGATAAACAAACCCAATTTGCTCTTGAGAGCCAGATATCACAATGTTTTCAATATCTTCTAACGACTGAAATGTAGCTGGTGTTTGCACATTAATTTTGGAGTCTTGATAATCAATAGCACCAGATGGAATGGTTAAATTTTGTGCTTGAAGTAGTTGAACGATATTCTCAATCGACACTTGGTAAAGATACAAGTCATCAAGATTAACATTAATCATGACTTGTTTGATGCCTTTACCAACCACATCTACTTTACGAACACCATTCACTCTAAGTAAATCAGATGCCATCGAGTTAGCATAATCCGCCAAATCACTAAGTTGATAGGTGTCATTTGATAAAGCGATGATAAATTGTGGTACATCAACTAAATCTGTTTGAACATTAGGTGTCATAGCCAAAGGTGGTAAATCAAGACTCACTTCATCAATCGCATCTTTAAGTTGCGCCAAAGCCTCATTTTCATCTGCTGCAATGTCAAACATCACCACAACGATGGAAGCACTGTTATAAGAGTAGGAGTTTAACAAATCAATGTTTGGGATTTCACTCAATCGTGATTCAATCTTTTTAGTTACAAATTCTTCAACTTCTACAGATGTTGCTCCTGGATATATTGTTGTGATTAATGCGGCAGGTAAATTCGTATTCGGATTCTCTTGTTTTGGAATAACCCAATAAGCTCCAATTCCTGCTACAACAAAAAACACCAAAAACAAAATAACAATGTGGCGAAACTTAATGAGTTTTTCAACAATCTTAATCATTGATATTCTCCCTTAAGACATTGACTTTGGTTCCTACTTTTAATGATTGCCCACCTTCAATCACAACCAAATCACCTTCCTTTAAATGATGCACAAGCACCAGTTGGTTTTGAATACTGATGCGTTGAACCACACGTTTAACAATACGATCATCAACGACAACATACACAAAGTCCTCACCATCGTTAAATAAAAGTGATAAATCAAGCCATACTCCATCAGTTTCGCCAAGCTCAACGACAACTTGAGCAGTTTCACCAATATTTAAGTCTTCAACAAAACCTAAGTTTACCTTCGCTTCATATGTACGAGATGTCTGATCTGGAATAAACGAGATATCAATAATCGCTCCTTCAATTGTTTGCGAACTTGTTGTTACAGTGGCTGACATTGATGTGTTGATTAGATTAATACTGCTTTGACTTAAACCAAAAACCGCAACCATTTCGTTGGATGCAATCACAACCGTAGGAACAAGTGGTGTTGCAAGTTCTCCAACTGATTGGACAATCACAACAACCTTGCCATCGATGCCTGATATTAGTTTTGTTTCTTGCAATTGATTTTGTGCAGCTTGTACATTGTTTTGAGCGATGATTGCCTGTGTTGTTGCTGACTCATAAGCAGCAACACTTGCTTCATAACGTGATTGTGCAATGGCAATTGTTGCTGGATCATCACTTGTCGCATTATCATAGGCAAGTTGTGCAGCATCTCTTTCAATCTCTTTTTGTGTCAATATCGTGGCCGCTTCGATGGCTTCAGTTGATGTTTCACCATAGTCTAATACAGCATCATCATAGGCTGTTGATGCCTCTTTATACGCACTTTGTCTAGTTTCTAGTTCTTGTTTTGCTTGATCGATTCGCTGTTGTTGCATGCGTCTTTCACTCACTAAATTTGATGCTTCTGCATCCATCAGAGCACGTGCTTGTTTTTGATTTGAAAGTGCAACATCATATTGTTGGTTTGCATTGTCGACATTAATTCTTGCATTTTGATCATCGATGGAAGCTAAAACAGTACCAACTTTAACACGTTGTCCTAAACTCACATATATATTTTCAATTGTCCCTAGAGTATTAAAAGTGGCTTCATAAGTATCTTTGGGTTGAATAAAACCAATAAACTTCATTTCTTCTTGATTTGAAGAAGTCTTGACTTCCATAACTCTCACATTAGGCAAGATAGGTTCAATTATTTCTTCTTCTTGAGGCCATAAGACCCAAACAAAAATAGCGATGACAATAACAACCCAGCCATATTTTAAATATTTCTTATTCATATGCTTCACCTGCCTCAATCATCATTGTAAATAAATGCAAATACATATTTATAATCGCATGTAGTACTTCAGGTTGATCATAATATGGTTTACATGTTCTTAATAGTCCTCTTGCCAAACCGCTCATGATTGCCTCAGAAAGCATCTCACAGAGCTCTTTAACATGTTGAATGGATTGTTTTTCAAACACCCATAGATTCACAATCATCAAAATCAATTCATTGACCCAATCAACCATTTGATTGTAGAATCGTGGATGCTTTAATAAAATCAAGCACTCACTTTGATGCGTCTGGAATACATCTAAAAACCCATCTGATAATGAATGGATTTTTTGATTGAAATAAGCCATCCGCTCCTTGGTGTTTTCCTTTGGTAAGTCAACGGCTTCAGCAACATCATCAAAAATGGTTTGATTAAACAATTCTAGTGTTGGGTTGATGATGGCATCTGCTAATGCTTCTTTATTTTTAAAATATCGATACACATTCCCAACGGTCACTTGTGCATCTTTTGCGATATCACGCATAGACGCACCATAGATACCATGAGTTAAAAATTGTTGTTTTGCAGCATCAAGTATGTCTTGACGTACATATTCCTTTAGTATTTGTGCCATAAATGAACTCCTGTTTACAATTAATAGTATACACGTGTTCATGATTAACTGCAATAAAAAACCGAGATATTCTCGGTTATTTTCTTAATCCTAAGCGACCAACAAGTTCGCGGTATCGATTGACATCATTGTTACGTAAGTATGTCAACATGTTACGACGGCGCCCAACTTTTTTAAGAAGTCCACGATTTGAATGGTGATCTTTTTTATGAATCTTTAAATGCTCAGTTATTGTGTTAATCTCGTAAGTTAGAACAGCAACTTGAACTTCAACTGATCCTGTATCACCTTCAAAGCGAGCAAAATCTTTTATAATTTCTTGTTTTTTCTCTTTTGAAATCATATGTCCTCACCTTTCATTTGTCCTTCTAATCCAAGTAAGAGGTCGAGGAGAACCAAAAACCTAGAATAAAAGCAGATTCACTTTAACATAATCACTCACTGATTGCAATAACCTACCACATTTTGTACACTTAGTTTAGGGAGATATCATTATGAAAATTGCATGGATTGGAACAGGAATCATGGGATTTCCGATGGCAAATCATCTTATACAGGCTGGATATTCACTATCTATCTACAATCGTAGTTATAAAAAAGCTCAACCATTTAAAGATGTTGCTCGCCTCTGCACCAGCATCAAAGAAACAATCAAGGATGCTGATATCATTGTGACCATGGTTTCATTACCAGAAGATGTCAAGCAAGTATACTTTGATCAAGGTATTTTAGATTATGCTAAACCAGGAGCTATTTGTGTTGATATGACCACCTCTTCACCTTCACTTGCAAGAGAAATTTATCAAAAAGGACAATCAAAAGAAATCATCTGTTTTGATGCTCCTGTGAGTGGCGGTGATGTTGGTGCTAAAAATCAAACATTAACCATCATGGTTGGTGGCCCTACAGATCATTTTAAGAAGATTTCACCTTTACTCAACATACTTGGAAAAACAATCACCCATGTTGGGGAGGCTGGATTTGGTCAACACATGAAGATGACCAATCAAATTGCTGTTGCAAATAACTTACTGGGTGTCGTTGAAAGTATGGCTTATGCACACTCGGTTGGTTTAAATCAATCTCAAGCCATTGTAGTACTTTCAGCAGGAGCAGCTAGTAGCTGGCAACTCTCAGTTAATGGACCACTGATGATCAATCATGACTTTAGACCAGGGTTTATGAATATTCACTTTATTAAGGATTTAAAACTGGTGTTAGAAGAAGCCAAAAAAAGCAACTTGAAGTTGCCTATGGTTGAGCTTGTTTTGGATATGTATCGCAATCATTCAGAAGCAACCTTTATGTTTGAGTCAACGGTTGCAATTTATCGTGATTATATTTATCGTCCATAAATAACAGCAACACATCATGTAAAAACAAACGCCCCGTGTAAGTGGTCTTGATTCGCTTTTCACTGGTTTCTACCCAACCATTTCTTTTGGCTTGCTTAATTGCATCATAATATCGCTCATAAAAATCAACATCATAAAAGATATTAAAACTGACGATATCAATCCCTTTGCTTAAACGCAATCCCATCATAATCTTCTCAAACATGCTTTCATTTTTTGATAATTCCACCACTTCTTTGATCAGGTTTTCCTTTTTTAGATAATGGTGCAGATTGGATGTATTGGTTTGTCGGATGTTGTTTGATTTACTTGCAGCCCCAGGGCCAATCCCAATAAAGTCATCATAATACCAATACGCTAAATTGTGTTGGCTTTTTTTTGTTGCTTTTGAAAAACTACTGACTTCATAGTGATCATAGTTTGCATGTGTTAATAGCTCATGCGCAAGATCAAAAAACTGTCCCTCTAACTCATTATCCACTGGTTTAACTTGCTGTCGATAAAAAGGTGTATTTGGCTCAATCGTTAACGCATACAAGGAAATATGCTCAACATTAAGTTGAATAAACGCAAGTAAAGTCTCCTTAAAATCATCCAGTGTTTGTCCAGGTATCCCATACATCGCATCAACGCTTATATTATCAAACCCAAGTTTGCGCATCATATCAATGGCATGTTGTGCGTCTTGCCATGAGTGTTGTCGTGTGAGTCGTTTTAGTAAATGGTCTTGAACTGCTTGAACACCGATGCTTAAACGATTGACACCATGTGATTTCATTAATGCTAATTTATTGTATGACACCGTTTCTGGGTTTATTTCAATTGTAAATTCTTGCTGTGTAGTCAGCATCGGTTTTAGCGCACTTAAAAATCGCTCTAGCTGCGCTTCACTTAATGCAGATGGTGTCCCACCACCAACATATATTGTTTTAAAGGGTCGCTGGTGGTCGGATAAATCTTCAATGATTCGCTCTAAAACTTGATCCGACAACGCTTGATGATAAGGTACTTTCACAAAGTCGCAATAATCACACACAGATAAGCAAAATGGGATATGAATGTACAATGATTTAGAGTGATTCATATTTCTTTACTACTTTTTTGATTTTATCTTCAATGATTTGATCAACTGAAACATCCAAATCATCTGCTAATGCAAGTGCGACCATTAAAACATCGGCAAGCTCCTCTATGAATGCTTGTTTATCAAGTGGTTGCTTTTGTGCTTCTTGTGTTAACTCGAATACTTCTTCATTTAAGTATCCAATCAATGATGTTAAATCATCCGTTTGATCCCAACCCAAACGCACTCTCATTTCATTGATTATCTTAATTGTTTCTTTCATAGCATCACCATTGCCATTATACATTAAACAAGTGGTTCAAATCGAGCATTAAAGAATCTAAGCATTTTCGGCTCGTAAACAAACGTCAATCCTTTGATTTGGTGACGATTTTGATACAGATGAATAATGGCATCAGCAACGACATCCATATGAGCATACGTATACACCCTTCTTGGTATTGTCAATCGCACAAGTTCAAGTTTAGGAGTATGGTTTTGACCTGTTTGATGATTACGTCCTGCAGAAACAATGCCTCGCTCCATAGCACGAACGCCTGATTCAATATATATTTGTGCAGCAAGTGCTTGTGCTGGGAGTTGATCTTGAGTCAAATGATCACAAAAAGCACGCGCATCTAAAAATACGGCATGGCCACCCGCTGGTTGCACGATCGGCACATTTGCTTGTATTAATTTGTCGGCTAAATACTCTATTTGCATGATGCGATGTTGAATATAGGGGTATTGTACAGATTCCTTGATGCCAATAGCCATGGCTTCCATATCACGTCCTGCCATGCCACCATAAGAAGGCATCCCTTCAAAAACAACGACCAATTCTTTCGCGCGATTAAACAAGTCCTCATCATTGGTTGCTAAAAAGCCACCAATGTTGACAAGGCAATCTTTCTTACCACTCATGGTACAACCATCACTATACGATAGCATTTCTCTTAAAATATCTTCAATACTGTGATGTTGATACCCTTGTTCTCTTGTTTTGATAAAATACGCATTCTCGACACAACGTGTTGCATCAACATAAACAGGGATATCATGTTTTTTTGATATCGCTCGTACAGCTTTAATGTTTTCCATCGAAACGGGTTGACCACCAGCCATATTCACCGTCACAGCTAAACTAATGTATGGAATATTGCTTTCGCCAACTTCAGCAATCAAGTCATTTAGTTTTACTAAATCGACATTACCTTTAAATGGATGAATCACACTTGGATCATGTGCTTCATCAATAATTACATCCCTAAATATACCCCCATTGGCTTCTTGATGATAACGAGTTGTTGTAAAGTACATGTTTCCTGGTATGTATTGTCCAGGTTTAATCTTTAGACGACTCAATAAGTTTTCAGCACCCCGTCCTTGATGTGTTGGGATAATAAATTGATAACCATAATAATTTTGAACTGTTTCTTCTAAATGATAGAAGTTACGACTCCCGGCATAAGCTTCATCACCAGACATTAATCCTGCCCATTGCATATCACTCATGGCACTTGTTCCTGAGTCAGTTAATAAATCAATGTATACATCCTCACTTTTTAATAAAAATGTGTTATACCCGGCTTGTTTTATCGCTTCAATACGCTCAGGTTTACTCATCATTTTTAGCATTTCAACTGTTTTGATTCTAAATGGTTCTGCTGGATATTGTTTCATATTCTACCTTCTTTCTCTTTAAATCTACAA